>JAFTBX010000097.1 GCA_017455005.1 Lachnospiraceae bacterium
AACAGAAAGTACTATCCGATCTTCGCCATGATGGAAGAAGAACCCTATCCGGGTCCGGTTAAGTGCGCTCTGAACCTGATCGGCATGCCGGCAGGAAGACTGAGAGATCCGCTTCCGGAGACCTCTGAGGATCTGAAGAACCGCATGAGAGAAGAACTGATCAGACTGGGATTCAAGGTTGTGAAGTAATCTTATAAATAGCCATATGATCAGAACGCAAAGTGCCTACTTCTCTGTTTTCTGTAAAACAGCGTTCTGAATATGGACAGCCTGCATTGTGCTGTAATGAGCTTCATTACGGCTTGCAATGCAGGCTGTTTTTGTGTTTAAAGCCAGGGCGGCGATTCGGGCCGGTTTGGGCGGAATTACCAGTAAAAAAGAGAAGATCGGAGAAATATTTGTTTCAAATTTAACGGTTTTTAAACATAAGCCTGTAAATAATGCACAAAAATCATCATAATAATTTGATAAATCGAGCAGAAATATTCAATATAGATTTCGTACCAAACGTTTTTGAATGAATGCCATAACAATTCTTTATGTACAATGTAAAGTACAGAAAACAGAGAAGTGCACCTGAAACCTGATACTGTCCGGAGCTTCCAGACCTTCCCGGAACGACACGGACGCTTTACGAGGCAAACTGCCATACATGCCGGCAGGCACCCGGCACGATGACAGCCCTCGCAAGATGTAAAGGGAAGGAACTTTACCATAGGGTGAAAGGGGTTAATATGGAGCAAGTTAAGAAAAGAGAGAACTGGTCGAGCCGTTTTGGTATGCTAATGTCTCTTGCAGGCATGGCGATCGGTCTCGGAAACTGTTGGCGTTTCCCGTATCTCGTAGGTGCATATGGCGGCGGTGCATTCGTGGTGGCATACCTCATCTGTCTGCTTGTCATCGTTGTTCCGCTCGGCCTGTTGGAAGCCGGCATCGGTAAAGGACTGCAGGGCGGCAACATCGATGCATGGAGAGCTATCCTGAAGAACAGGACCGGTGGTAATATCGTCGGTGCCGGTTTCTCTATTGCATATGCGGTCATGAACTTTTTCTATATGTCCGTAACCGCAACTGCTGTTTACTTTATGTATGTCTTTGCTACCGGGTTGACCAGCCGTGAGGCGCCGGAGTTGATCTATGACAACCTGAATTCTACAACCAATCCGCTGCTGATTCTTACGATCATCGTTACGCTGCTGTTGATTTTCATCATTTACCTTGGCGTTGTCAATGGTGTTGAGAAAGCCAGCAAGATTTTCATTCCTGCGATTTTCGTAATTTTCGTTATCATCATCGTATTTGCAGCTGTCAGCATCCCGGGTATCGCAGAAGGTTATAACTTCTATCTCAATCCCGATTGGTCACAGCTCGCAAGATTTGACCTTTGGAAGACCGCGCTTGGACAGGCACTGTTCTCAGTCGGTGTAGGACCGGGTTGTGTACTTGTTTACGGTTCCCACATTAAGAAGAGCGATGACTGCGTCCTCGGTTTCCTTACTGTAGCAATCCTTGATACCTGTGCAGCACTGCTTGCAGGTTTTGCAATTATTCCGACCTGCGTGGCTCTTGGTCTGAATCCCGAGTCCGGTTCCGGTCTGATCTACATCGTTCTGCCGAAGGCTCTCAGCCAGATCCCGATGGGCAATGTTCTTGGTGTACTGGTTATGTTTGCAATCTTCTTCGCAGCAATGTCTTCCGCTATTGCTCAGATGCAGATCGCTATTACCTCTTTTGAGGATGGCTTCGGATGGAACCACAAGTTCACTGTTCTGCTTTGCGGCGTAATCACATTCATCATGGCATGCGTCTGCGTTGTTAATAAGGCACAGTTTGATTTCTGGAACAACTTTGCAGGCAACTACGCATTCATCGTCTGTGCAGCAATCGGTGGTGTCGGTTACACTTATATCTTCGGTGTCAAGAAGGTCAGAGAGTTCCTCAACGAGGGCGCTTGGATCCATATCGGCAGCTGGTTTGAACCGCTGGTCAAGTTTGTTGCCTGCCCGCTGATGCTCATCATTATGATCGACTCCCTGTTCCCGTTCCTTGGCTAATATGAACCGGAATATACGAAATCATCGTTGATCAAGAGAGGAGATATTGATATGTTACCAGGAACAATTGTTATGCTCATCATTATCGTAGTCGGAGTTTTCGGTACAGCCGGATATCTTCTGGCACAGAACATGAAGAATGATAAAAAAGATGACTGATGTCGCAAATTGGCAGAGATTCGAATGATTAGATAAGCTTTGGGCCGGAATAGCATTCCGGCCCTTTTCTTACACATACAAGCCTGATAAAAGGAGATATGGCCTTTTCGAAGCTTATCAGGCGGGGATTAAAGAAATGGATATGAAGCAATCTGAAAGTTTCAGACTCGTCAAAAAGGGCCTGAAGGCATTGATCGGCCTCACCATCTGCGGTATCGGTGAATCATTTATGATCAGCTCCGGTATCGGCATGGCGCCGTGGGAGACGCTGACCTATGCCCTTGCGGGGAGAACAGGGACGACGTATGGTTTTATTTATATTATCATCAGTGTCTGCGTGCTGGTGGCGGATCTGCTGCTCAGAGAGAAGATCGGTCTGGGCACACTGCTTGACTGCTTCTGGTGTGGTGTTGTCATTGACTATGTTTTATCCCTCGGCATTATCAATATACCGGAGGTACTTCCCTTGCAGATTTTAAGTCTGCTCGTGGGTATCGTGATCCAGGGATTCGGACTGTATTTTTACATCAGTGCAGGCATTTGCTGCGGACCGCGTGATGCCTTGCTTGTCGGCATCGGAAAGCGTCTCAGGCGCTGGAAGATCGGCATGGTCAACATGCTGATCCAGATCACGGTGTTCATGGTAGGCGTGGCGCTTGGCGGACCCTTCGGGATCGGTACAGTTATCGCGACATTCGGGCTGGGACCGATCCAGCAGGGGGTGTTTGACCTGCTGCATTTTGAGCCGAGGGATGTGGAACATGAGGGGCTGGGCCTGGGCATGCAGCCCGGTGCAAAGGAAAAGGCGTAAACGGGTTCATAAAAATGTTCATCCTACAGGGCATACAGGGTGTATAATATCCCCAGACTGTAATGACAGGAAGGTATATATCATGGCATTAATTGGTAAGGATGAATTCATCAAGGCATGGCTGATCTATCTGAAGGACGGAGCGGCGGTATTGAGCCGCAGACATTATGAGAGCTGGTGGGAGATCCAGGACGAGTTCGGCGACCGCTTTAAGTCCAACCGGGCGATCACAGATGAAGACGTCAGCGCGCAGGTCATGCGGTATATGAATGCGGACTTTGATGAGGGACAGGCGCCTTTCAGCGAGGATATGATCCGGGCTTTCTTTGAAGGTGAGGACGAAAGCATCTCCTCGTGATGCGTTCTGAAACGGGACTGCGGAAAATAGCACTTTCTGAAGATGCGTAAATCGTTTATAATGCTCTTATGACAACGGATAACCGGCTGTCATGAGAGCTTTTTCTATTGAGTATATACTATGCTGATACAGTAAGGAGGATGATACCTATGGATATGATGGAATTACTGAAGACCAGAAGAACTTATCGTCGTTTCGAGCAGAAGCCGGTTTCCAAGGAGATCCTTGATGATATCCTGGAGGCTACAAGACTTTCATCAAGCGCGGCCAACAAGCAGCCGCTTACCTATATCGTGATCAACGAGCCCGCAAAGGTGGACGAGGTGTTCCAGTATACGACCTGGGCAGGACAGCTTCCGAAGGAGCTAGGCTGGCCGAAGGAGAATGAGAAGCCCGTACTCTTCATCGCGGTGATCGAAAACACGGATATCAGCCCGGCTTACTGTGACACGGACGCCGGCATTGCCCTTGCGAACATGACGATGGCAGCGTGGGCGCACGGCGTGGGCAGCTGCATCATCGGCGCATGCAACAAGGTGAAGCTCAGTGAGATGTTCGGCCTCAAGGAGACCCAGAAGCTTCACTCTGTCGTCGCGTTCGGTTATCCGACCCACAAGAGCACGATCGTGGATCAGGGCGAGGACGGCTCACTCAACTATTATGTTGACGAGAAGGTCGACTACTATGTGAAGAAGAGAAAGCTGTCTGATACGGTGACTTATTATTAATCGTTATGTGAGACGCAATAAGTCCCCTTCTACGGTTCCCGTCTACGCTTCGCTCCGGTCGGCGCCAAACAGGCGTCACCGGCGCCTGGCGCCCCGCTCCGATTTTTGCTTATATAGTGTTGTTTAAAACAAAGAAGCAAAAATCGTCGCTGCGGGCCGACGACGTCCGTAGAAGGGGACTTTTGCGTCCTCATCTGCGAGAAGTAGTATTCATTTGTTTTCAAGAACGAAGTTCGCAAAGTCCGCATAGGTATAGCCTGCGGGCTTTTTTTCTTTGGAGATGGCGTAGAACATGCAGTTGGGCACGACGCCCTTTCTGAGGTTTTTCTCCATGCACGGATTGCAGCCCTTATCGTGGTTTACGGGGTGCATGGCACATTTGAAGTTGTCACAGGTGCAAAACGGTGCGCTGCTGGTCATATGATACTCCTTTCATGACAATGCTGCCGGCGCCGGGCGTTTTATATGGGCGACCGGCTGAGACAGACGGCATTTCTGACTTATCGTTCGATTCTTCCCTCGCCGGGAATGTACTTGACTTTCTTCGGATGCGCTTCCCGTAAGCTGCGAAAGAAGTCCTTCATTAACGCGGCGCAGGCATCTCCGCAGGTGCCGACGACGGCCTCAACCTGGTGGTTGAGTTTCTCCATATGGAAGAGGTCGGTCACGGAGCCGGCGCAGCCTGCCTTGGGGTTCATCGCGCCGATATAGACCCGTGGGATCCTGGCCTGGACGATGGCGCCCGCACACATGGGGCAGGGCTCGAGGGTCACATACATCTCGCACTCTTCGAGACGCCAGTCACCGGTTTTGCGGCAGGCGCGGTCGATGGCGATGATCTCCGCGTGCTGAAGGACGTTGCCTTTCGCGGTGCGGCGGTTATAGCCCCTCGCGATGATCTCGCCGTCCCGGACGATGACGCAGCCGATCGGTACGTCGCCGATGGCAGCAGCTTTTTTCGCCTGACGGATGGCTTCTTTCATGAACTTTTCGTTAATATCCGGTATCTTTGGCATCTGGCATCAAGTGTGGTCGTTTTGTTCGGAATCCATAAGTACGATGATCGCGGCGGGGTCAATAATCATACAAAGGCGGCAGCTTTGGGGTTATGGACATTTTCTACCGCGAAAGTAATGTTCTGTAAAGGCTCCTTGGATCCCTGCATGCGTTTCAGTAAAAGTTCGGCCGCCTTTTCACCGATCAGTTGCAGGTCCGGCCCGGCGTATATTATATCGCCGCTGTTGAGTTCGGAAACGGTTTCACAGCAGCCGATATCATAGTTTTCGAGCGGGCGTTTGCCAAGTTCGGCGGCGTATTGATTAACGCCGGCAGCCATCAGATAGTTGTTTGTGCATACAGCTGTGATGGAAGGATCGGAAAAGATCTTTTTTGCGGCTTCATAACCGGATGCAATGTCGAGATTGCCCTTGAAAATGATGTTTTCATCAATTGGGAAGCCCTGTTCGATAATAGCATCCCGATAACCCTGCTCACGTTCCCTGTTGATCCTTGAATTGATATTCGGACCGCTGATATATGCGATCCTGTGGCTGCCGCACCGGATGAGCTCGGTTGTGACCAGATAGCCTGCTTCATACTCGTCTGCTATGACAGCGTCAAAACGGGAGCGCTTGATCTTTTTGTTGATCAGTACTACCGGAATGTCGATGTCGTGGAAAGTCCGGGCCAACTGTTCGGAGCCGATCGCAGTCATGGGAATGACGCCGGCAAATTTGAACTGCTTTGCCATATCCAGAAAAGCCTGCTCCTTATCTTCATCGTACATACTGTTATATACAACCGGCATGTAACCGGTGTCTGACAGAACTCTTTCAATGCCGACGACAGGTTTCGCAAAATGGTAACTCAGAATATCGCCGACAATGATCAGCACGATCGGTAACTTGCCGGTGATCATACTTCTGGCAATGATGTTGGGCGTGTATTTGGTCTCCTGAATCGCGTCCAGAACAAGCCGGCGGGTCTTTTCGCTGACTTTTGGATCGTTATTTATAACTCTGGATACCGTGGATTTGGAAACGCCTGTAATGGCGGATATTTCTTTAATAGTAGGCATGATCGGGTCCTGTGCTATGAAACAAATAGTGGGAATGTTTTCATAAAAAGCGGATTACGTTATAATAGCGGGCTTCACTCAATAGAATCATAGCATCGAAAAGTGATAAGTTCAACCGAAAATGCGCTATTTTGGCTGGAGTTCAAACGCGAATCGGAGCAGAACTATACAATCAGCACAAAATAGAAAATGGGAAATGGTTAGAATTTCACAAAAATGGGAACGTTCCCAAAAAAGTGTTGACGAGACACATACAATAGTGTAAATTATAAGACGTAAGCCGAATGAAACAAACATCGAAATACGGCTATAAACAAAGGCTATTTACAACTTTGTAAACGAATTAACAATAATTCAAGCAAGGCCGAAATTACTGAGAACGATTTCATAATTAGGACAAACAGAGAGGCTCATATCATGAAGATGAGAAACATATTAAAGGAGAAATTTGAAAAAAAGGATTATCTGCTCGGCGCATTCGTTGCCTCCTGCGCTCCCCAGAATGTCGAGATCCTCGCAATGAATGGTCTGGATTTCGCAATCCTGGATATGGAGCACTCCCCGTTGGGCCTGGAAACGATGGTCGATATGATCCGTGCTGCCGAGTGTTATGATATGATCGCTTTTCCAAGAGTCTATACGATCGAGACCAAGCTGATGCGCAGAGTGCTTGACATCGGAGCTCATGGCATTATGCTCCCGATGGTAAACACACCGGAAGAAGCGCAGTACATCATCGATGCTGTCAAGTTCCCGCCGATCGGAAAAAGAGGCATGAACTCCGGACGAGGACCCCGCTGGGGAGCTTACCCGGGATATATCCAGGAAGCGAATGATGCGCTCTTTACGATATTCCAGATAGAGACAAAGGAAGCGATCGATAATATTGAAGAGATTGTTAAGCTGGAAGGTTCGGATATGCTTTTTGTCGGAACCGGAGACCTCTCCCTGGATATGGGACATCCCGGCGACCTGAAGGACCCGGAAGTTGCCGGAGCGATCGAACTGGTCTTAAAGATGTGTGAGAAGTATCACAAGATACCTGGTATCGTCACTTCCAGTCCGGAGGCTGCAGCAGAACGCATCAGACAGGGATTCCGCTTTGTGTCGATCATGAACGACCTCGGCATCTTCCGCAGTACCACAATGAACCAGATCTCCAGGACCCGTGAACTTGCGGGACCTCAGGATAAATATGAATGCCTTCACCTCAGGCGGTAAAGCAGAAAACACATTAAAAAACAAAAGAAATAAAGCCAATGTCTGTCAAAAGCAGAACACCTCATTTGAGAAAGGAGCACATTATGAAAAAAAGAATCATCAGTGTTGTGATGGCTGCTATGCTCGCAGCTTCCGTAACAGCTTGCGGAGGATCCTCCTCTTCAGCACCGGCAACTACAGCAGCGGCAGCGACCGAAGCGGCGGCATCCGAGGCGGCTGCTCCGGCAGAAGCTGCGTCACACGACGCAATTGCACTGACGTTTGCAACCGGTGGCGCTGACACCCTTCCTTCCTACGCGGCAGCAATCGACGTCGTTTCCGATATCGAAGCAGCTGACCCGGCAATCGACATCAACTACATGGGCGCGCGCCAGCTCGGCGATGACGCAGAGATCCTGCAGCAGGTCATGGGCGGCACGGTTCAGATCGGCGGCGTCGGCTACAGTGTTTTCAGCACCTATTGTCCGTATCTTGAGGCCATCGCCCTTCCGTTCGTCCTGAACGATTACGACAAGGAAAAGACTGCTTTGCAGACTCCGGAAGCTCAGGCGCTGTTCGACAAGGTAGAGGAAGAGCTGGGCGTCAAGGTCCTTGCTTCCTACGACTCCGGCATGAGACATCTGGCTAACAATACAAGACCGATCAACAGCCTGGAGGATATGAAGGGTCTGAAGCTGAGAGTTGTTCCGTCAGACCTGCTTGTCAACAGCTTTACCGCTCTCGGATGCAACCCGGCAAACGTTCCTTATGGTGATATCTATACTTCCCTTCAGAATAAAGTCATCGACGGCGAGGAGATCAACGTTACCTCCATCAACTCTGAAAAGCATTATGAAGTGCTGAAGTATTTCACCGAGATCGGTATCTATCCGTTCGCAACCATCATTTTCGCAAATGCTGACTGGTTCAATTCTCTTCCGGCTGACGTACAGGCTACCATTCAGGATGCATTCGTCAAAGGCTACGATTACAACTTCGACAAGTATATCGCAGAAGCCGAGGAGGCAGGATATAAGGCAATGGAAGACTCCGGCATGGAAATCTCCGTGATTGAAGACAAGAGCGCTTTCCAGGAAGCTGTTGCTCCGTATATCGAGGACTATAAAGAAAAGGACCCGGCAATCAAGGCGTTCGTTGAGATGGCAGAGGGACTTTGATCAATATAACTGACCGAAAGATGGGATAAAGCCATGAAAGCATTCAGCATTTTTCAAAAATTTGCGGACCTGATCTTCAATATCATTAAGGTATTGATGGCGATTATGATCACCGTGATGGTCATTATTACTACGATGGAAGTGATTCGGAGATACATATTCGGTCTGTCCTTTATCTGGGCGGAGGAGTTGGTCAAGTTCATGCTCGTTGCAGTGACCTTCCTCGGAGGACCTGCAGCCTACAGATCCGGTTCACTGGCGTTTCTGGATCTGGCAGTATCCCATCTGGGAGATAAAGGGAAAAAAGCCGTAAGCATTTTCATCAATGTAGTGATCATCATCAGTTGCATCTGGCTTGCGAAACTCGGCTTTGAGTATTCCTTCTCGCCGATGGTTGCCAAGATGTATTCTACCGGACTGAAACTCAAGATGACATATATCTATCTGACAATCCCGATCGGGTTCTGTATGATGATCGTTTTCGCGATCGAGCAGATACTTATGACTGTATTTAACATTGAACCGGAAGCAAAGGAGGCATAAGAATGGGTTTAGTGGCAATCATATTTGTAGCATCCCTGCTTCTGGGCTTTCCGATGGCCTTCGTGCTCGGATATGGCGGTCTGGCACACCTGATCGCCATGAATCAGGAGTCTTTCTTCTCCGTAGTGACGCAGCGTATGTTCACCGGAGTCAACTCTTATTCCCTGATGTGCATTCCGTTTTTCATCCTTGCGGGTGATATCATGAACATGGGTGGCATCACCGAGAGGCTCCTGGACTTCGCCAGAGAGGCGATCGGCTGGATCAGAGGCGGCATGGCTTACTGCTGTGTTGTTCTGGCCATGGTCCTCTCAGCGATCCTCGGCTCCGCGAATGCCGTCTGCGCGATCCTTTGCGCGGTTTTGGTGAACGAGATGCGCAAGGACGGCTATGATGAGGACTTTACCGGATCGCTGATCTGCGCCTCCGGTGTACTGGGACCGATCATCCCTCCGAGCGTGACCTTCATTATCTACGGAGTCCTGACCGGCGTATCCGTACAGCGGATGTTTATGGCAGGCATCGTACCCGGCGTCATGCTGGCAATCGGCTATGTTACGGTCATCCTCTACTTCACCAGGAAGAGAGGCTATAAGAAGGCAAAGGAGCATTTCGACATCCATACTTTCGGTAAGTCGTTCGTAAGATCGATTCCGGCACTCATTGTCCCGGTCATTATCATCGGCGGTATCGTCGGCGGTGTCTTCACACCGACGGAGTCGGGCGCGATTGCGGTCGTGGCAGCGATCATTGCTTCCCTGATCTATAGATCGTTTGATTTTAAGAAGCTTCCTTCTGTCCTGCTCAAGACCGGTATTTCAACGGCAGCGATCATGTATATCGTCGCATTCGGAAATATCATGGGATGGACCTTTGCAATGGACGGCGTTCCCGCGAAGATCACAAACGCGATCCTCGGTCTTACGACAAATAAGTATCTGATCATACTGCTGATCCTGATCGCTCTTGCGGTTATCGGATGCCTTATGGAAGCGTTTGCCGCAATGTATATCTTTGTTCCGGTCTTTGTGCCGCTGGCACAGGCGATCGGCATGGATGAAGTCCACTTCGGCATCGTCCTCTGCCTGATGTTCACCATCGGACTGATGACCCCGCCGGTAGGCATGCTCCTCTTTGTCACCAGTAATATGGCAAAGATCCAGCTGAGTAAGCTGAGTAAATCGGTGGCGCCGTTTGCGCTCGCAGCGTTCATCGTAGTGCTGATCCTGGCTTACTGCCCGCCGCTGACGACCTTTATCCCGAATATGCTCGGCATGTGACCGGATGTCGTCTGAATAATTTGGCAAGAGACAATGAATGATTAGTTAAAAAGGAGATAACAATGCCGGTTTCAAGAGATATTTTAAAAGGGTTTATCGATATTCATGTACATGCTGGTCCTTCCGCCGCAAAGCGTAAGGTGGATGCCTGGGAGATGCTGCAGGAGGCTGATGCTGCCGGTTATCGGGGATTTCTGGTCAAGGATCATTATTTCCCGACCATGATGGGAGCAAAGATGTGCAGTGAACATGATTCCAAAAACGGATGCATGGTATTCGGCGGTCTTGCGCTGAACCGCTCTGTGGGCCTGTTCAATGTTCATGCAGTTGACGCGGCAAGAAACCTCGGTGCCAAGACCATCTACTTCCCGACGGTTTCTACTCTCAACCATATTGAAGGACACGCAAAAGCAGGACATGGATTTGTAGGGTCCGGTGCTTCCGCAGTTGTCGATGAAGGAATGACCTATATCGATGAGAAGGGTGAGCTGATCCCGGAAGCTGTCGAAGTCCTTGAATACATTGCGGCGCACCAGGAGCTTGTGCTCTGCACCGGCCATGGATCCGCAGCTGAGGTTGACGCGCAGGTCCGTAAGGCAGTGGAGCTCGGCGTCAAGAAGACCTGTGTCAATCATCCGCACTTTCTGGTTGGAGCAAGTTACGATCAGATGGGTGAGTGGGCACGCCTTGGCGCATATATAGAACTGAATGCGGCGGTTTTCAGTTCCATTGCAAAGACCGGCGAGTGCGGGGATGAGATGATCCCGGAGATCCTTTCCCATGTGCCGCACAACATGATCGTACTGGACTCTGACCTTGGGCAGGCTGCCAATGTCGACCCGGTTGAGGGTATGTATCAGTTTGTCTGCAAGCTCGTTGACGAGTTCGGGGTTACGGAGGATGAGATCAATCTCTGGGGCAAGAAGATCCCGGCGTATCTGATGGGGCTGGAAGAGCTTTGATCATAGGGCTTCGGCAGACAGCATTTATTGAGATTAATAAAAACATAAATAATATCAGCATTCAAGGAGGAAACAACAATGGAAACAGCTCATGGCAATTTTTATAAAGATCCGCATCAGCCCGTCAGAGCAGGCATCACCAGATGCATCGTCGGCGGTCATGTAACAGAGAACAGAGGATGCACGCTTTCTCTTGCAAAGTGCGAGAACGGCAACGCAAAGAGACCGCATACGCATCCGCATGCACAGTTTGCAATCGTTCTGGAGGGCACCTGTGACTATTATGTAGACGGAACTCCGTATAAGATGGAACCCGGTTCCTGGGTCTATGTTCCGGAAAATGTCGAGCATTACATTGATGTTTATGACAGTCCGTGCCCGGTCATGAACCTGGATATCTTCTTCCCGACAAGACCGGAATACGTCACCGAGTATGATGAGTTCCTGAAGACCCTCGGTATTGAGAAATAAGACCTTTTCGTATCGCCGGTATCCTGATCTTTCAGGTGCCGGTGATGCTCTTTCAGGGCAGAAATGTGAAACTAATATCAGACTGTAATGCAGTATGGAGCATTCAGATAGATGCACGCAATCCTATAATTATCGGCGGTCAACGGAACCGCAGTGGAGACTTAAATGAATAAGGTAATCAGCAAAAAAGAAGCGATCAGCCATGTCAAAAACGGCATGAGCCTGATGGTGGGCGGTTTTAATACCTCCGGAGACCCAAATGAACTGGTAGAAGCGCTTCGTACGAAAACGGATGTAAAGAACCTGACACTGATCAATATCGACGCGGGCGTGGAAGGCTCTCCGCTGACCACAATGCTTGCTGAACGCCGCTTTAAGAAGGTCATTGGATCATTCTTCGGCGCCAACAAGGAGATCCAGAAGCAGGCGGACGGCGGAATGGTCGAGTATGAGCTTGTTCCGCAGGGAACATTTGCAGAAAGGATACGCGCGGCAGGCGCGGGTCTGGGCGGCGTGCTGACCCCAACCGGTGTGGGAACCGTCGTAGAAGAAGGAAAGCAGAAGCTTGAGATCGATGGCAAGGAGTATCTCCTGGAGAAACCTCTCAGAGGTGATGTGGCATTTATCCGGGCGGAGATCGCGGACGAAGCAGGAAACCTCGTGATGGTCGGCAACGCCAGGAACACGAACACAGTCATGGCTATGGCAGCTGACTATGTAGTTGCACAGGCAAAGAAGATCGTGAAGGTCGGGGAGATCGATCCCCAGGATGTCACGGTTGCAGGCATTTTCGTAGATGCAGTTGTATGGGCAGGTGAAGAGATATGATCGAGATGGATAAGAGTACAAAAAGAGAGACGATCGTAAAGAGGATCGCGAAGGAATTCGAAGACGGATACTATGTCAATCTCGGTGTCGGTATGCCATCTCTGGTCGCGAACTACCTTCCGGAAGGCGTGAACATACTGCTGCATGGCGAGAATGGCATGCTGGGCATGGGCGAGCACGTACCGGTAGAAGAAGGGGAGGAGTTCAACTGTGTAGACGCAGGAGGCGCGCCTGTGAAGGTCATCCCGGGTGGTGCATTCTTTGATTCCTGCACGGCATTTGCCATGGCACGAGGCGGACATCTGGACTGTACCGTTCTCGGCGCACTGGAAGTCGACCAGGAAGGGAACCTCGCGAACTGGTGGATCCCCGGAGTCAGGATGCCTGGCATGGGCGGAGCCATGGATCTGGTCGTCGGCGCAAAGAGGGTCATCGTTGCCATGGAGCATACCGCAAAGGGAGGAGCGGTCAAGATATTGAAGAAGTGCGGGCTGCCTCTGACGGCAGTGGGCTGCGTAGATACGATCGTAACAGAACTCGGATTCTTCAAGGTCAGCCCGGAGGGGCTCGTGATCGAAGAGATCAATCCGAACGTGACTGTTGAAGAGGTTCAGGCGGTGACGGAAGCGGAACTGATCGTACCGGAAGGTGGACCGAAGCCGATGTTTTGAGCCTAGGAACTAGAAACTGAATTAATAAGGCGGTCCGGCCGAGGCCGGCTGCCGTAGCGAATAGATCTGGTTAAAGAAAGAAGGAAATCAAGATGAATATTTATCCGAACTGTAAAGTACCCGTCATCGTCAGCGGAAAGAGAACTCCCACCGGCAACTTTATGGGAGCATTGAGCAAGTTCAATGCCCCGGAGCTCGGCGCCATCGCCGCAAAGGCAGCAATGGAGGATGCCGGCATCACCGGTGACATGGTCGACGAGGTCATCTTCGGCACACATTTCCAGGCAGGTATCGGTGCAAACTCCGCAAGACAGGTAGCGCTCGGATCAGGGTGCCCGGAGACCGTACCTGCATGGACTGTCAACAAAAACTGCGGCACAGGCCTGAAGGCCATGTGTGTCACCGCACAGCAGATCATGCTGGGCGAGGGCGAGATCTATATCTCTGGCGGCTGCGATACCATGAGCCGCGTCCCGTATCTTGCGATCGACCATAGAGCAGGCCATCGTATGGGTCCGGATACCCTGCAGGACGGCATGCTCTATGATGGACTTGTAGACCCGTTCATGCACTACCACATGGGCGTGACTGCGGAGAATGTCGCGAAGAAGTGCGGCATCAGCCGTGAACAGATGGATGAGTTCGCATTCGCTTCCCACCAGAAGGCGGAGAAGGCAGAGGCGGAAGGCAAGTTTGTGAAGGAGATCGTCCCTGTAGAGATCAAGGAAAGAAAGAAGACCTGGACTTTCGACAAGGATGAGACCATCCGCCATGGCGCGAAGCTCGAAGACTTCCAGAAATTAAAGCCGATCTTCATCACCGACGGCACCGGCATGGTCACCGCTGGCAATTCCTCACCCTGTAACGACGAGGGCGCTGCAGTCGTCATGATGAGCCTTGATAAGGCACAGGAACTGGGACTTAAGCCGATGGGTGCCTTAAGAGCATTCGCATCCGCGGGCGTTCATCCGTCCATCATGGGCTATGCTCCGGTACCGGCGATCCAGAAGGTCTTAAAGAAGACCGGTCTCAGCATCGACGACATTGACCTTTTCGAGCTGAACGAGGCGTTCGCGGCACAGTCTCTGGGATGCATCAAGGATCTGGGACTTCCGATGGAACGCACCAATGTCAACGGCGGTGCAATCGCACTCGGACATCCGGTAGGCGCAACTGGCTGCAGACTCTCCATCAACATCATGAACGAGCTGGAGAGGCGTCAGGGCAAGTACGGCATCGTCAGCCTTTGCATCGGCGGCGGCCAGGCAATCGCGGCGCTCTTTGAGAGGATCTGAGTTTGAAATATAATCCGGATGATTGCCGTAAAAAAACGGCAGTGGACAGCTTTTCAAGGGAGATATTTTATAACCCGCCCCTTGCAGGATCTTTGCAGGAGGCGGGTCTTATAGCACTTTTGAACAGAACCTATGAGGTATATGAATGTATACCGGAACAGGCTGTGTCTTTTTTGGAGGATGAACTCGGCATCCCGGCCGCCGTGATTCTGAGAGTGATTCGTGACCACGGCATGTGCACTATGAGGAAGAAACCGCAATATGTGATCAGGCTCTGTATGGGGCAGGTTTGCGGCAGGCGGAATATGGCCTTGATTCTTCAAAGCATTCTGGAAGTCCTGGGCATCGGCCATGAAGGCGGTATAGATCCGGAGAAAACATATTCAAGCGCTGACGGAAAGTTCCGGGTGGAACCGACAGGATGCGTCGGCGCATGCGGCAAAAGCCCGGTTATCACGGTCAATGATGAACTGTATACATCAGTGACCCCGGAGAGGGTCCGGAAACTTATTCTTTTATTAATATAATTTCATTTCATACCCACTCTGATCAACTTTTTCGAAACTCAGTTGTGAAACTGCTTAAGTGCATTTCCCGGCTGGGTTTTTTTCATATGCTCATACAATAAATCTTGCGCAATGCCTTGCATCTGCTACTACATGATGTTAAAATCTAATGGAATATATCCTGAATTAGTAAAAGGATTAGTATGCCCTTTTTTGTGATTCGGGAGTGTGAAATGTGAGCGCATTCCGGCGTCTGAAATAAGCCGGGACGGAACAGGAGAAGGATGTCTTACCAGGCACTGTATCGCAAGTGGCGCCCGTCGACCTTCGATGAGATCGTCGGCCAGGACGCGGTTGTGACCACGTTAAAAAATCAGGTCAGTTCGGACAGGATAGGACACGCCTATCTCTTTTGCGGTACCCGCGGAACCGGTAAGACTTCCGCAGCCAAGATCATGGCGCGCGCGGTCAACTGCCCGCACGCGGCTGAGCGCGGCGGAAGCCCCTGCAACAGCTGCGAAGTATGCGAGGCGATCCAGTCCGGCCGGGCGATGAATGTGTTTGAGATCGATGCCGCTTCCAACAACGGCGTCGACAACATCCGTGATATCCGCGAGCAGGTGGAGTATCCGCCGGTCATCGGCCGCTTCAAGGTCTATATCATCGACGAGGTACATATGCTCTCGACCGGCGCGTTCAACGCGCTCTTAAAGACCCTGGAGGAGCCGCCCGCTTACGTCATCTTTATCCTGGCGACGACCGATCCTCAGAAGATTCCGCAGACGATCCTTAGCCGCTGTCAGCGCTATGATTTCCGCCGCATGAGCCGGCGGACGGCGGCGTCTCATCTGAGGGAGATCGCGGCGCTTGAGGGCATGTCGATCGAGGATAAGGCGCTCAGCTATATCGCGGAGGCAGCTGACGGCTCCATGCGTGACGCCCTGAGCCTTCTCGATCAGTGCGCGGCATATCACTATCAGGAAACCTTAACTTATGACAATGTCTTAGAGATCCTCGGCGCTGCCGACACGGGCGTTTTCAGCCGCATGTACGGCAACATCGTGCGTGGGGAGATCGAGGAAGTTCTGACGGCTGTCAATGATATCGCGGCTTCGGGCAGCGACATCAGCCAGCTGATCAATGATTTTATATGGTACCTTCGGACAGTCCTTCTCGCGGGAAGCAGCGCCTCTGCCGACATCCTCGATATCTCCGAGGACAGGCTCACAATGGCCAGAGCTGACGCAGCGCTCGCCGAAAGGCAGGAACTGATCCGGATCATGTCCGCGCTCGCGGAGCTCGGCAACCGGTGCCGTTTTTCGACGCAGAAGAGAGTCCTGTTAGAGGTTGAGCTGATCCGGCTCTGTACCTCCCATGCTGGAGACGCGCAGCCTGCCGGCACAGGAGCTTATGAACAGGCTCCGGCAGCACGGCCGGCGGCTGAAGCAGCCGTAAGCTACGGACAGACCCCTGCCGCAAGCAGTGCGGCATATGATGTCCGGGGAAATGAACCGGCAGCTTCTGATGGAAGAACACCGGAGGCCGCGGCAAATCCGCGTGCAGGATCCGTACGGCAGCGCCTCGAAGCGGAGATGGCAAGAAAGCGCGGTCTGCAGGAACCCATGAGCGCGAAAATTACCGTGGAGATCGCGGACAGTGCTCCGGGAAGCTATGGAACAAACCGGGCGGAAGCGAGGGACGGCGGATATCCGCAGCCTGTCGATGATACCGCGGCTGCAGTACCGCAGGAAGATCAGCACGCGATACCGGAAGCACAGGCAGCAGAAAGCAAGAACGCTCCGGAGCAAAGAGGAACGGAGACCCAGGTGTCTTCAGACCGGCCGGAACCGGCAGCTTCCATGCCGGAATCCGGCGATCGTCTGATCGATGTGCTCCGTATGAACTGGAAGGATATGATCTCGGAGCTTGCGCCTTCGAACCGTACGCTTTTTGCGGGCGTGGTGCTGAAGCAGGAGAAAAACAGCTTTGTCCTGCTGTTTAAGAATAAGATCAATTATACGCTCGCGGCGCGGAATACCGAAGAAAACGGCGTTTTACGACTTCGTGAGCTGGCGGCTCAGAGACTAGGACGACCGGTCAGCTTCATGGCGAGGATCGCGAAGCCCGGGGAGATCGAGGCCACAGATAACCGGATGACGGATGAGGAGATAGCCCGCATTCATTTCCCGGTGGAGTTTGAAGAATAGGGCAGCTGAATGCTGCGGGAAGGGATCAAAGCCCTTTCAGACAATAAGCAATAAGGAAAGAGAGTTAAGACAATGGCGAAACGCGGAGGCTTTCCCGGCGGCATGCCGGGCAATATGAACAACATGATCAAGCAGGCGCAGCGCATGCAGCGCCAGATGGAGGAGCAGCAGAAGGCGCTCGAAGAGAAGGAGTTTACAGGAACCGCGGGCGGCGGTGCCGTCAGCATTACGATCAGCGGCAAGAAGCTCGTGACGAAGGTCGAGATCGATCCTGACGCCTGCGATCCCGATGATGTGGAGACCCTGCAGGACCTCGTCATGCTGGCCTTCAACGACGCCGCTTCCAAGGCAGATGAAGAAGCAAGCGCCATGATGGGTCGTTTCGGCGGCGGCATGGGACTGGGAGGTTTCTAAGCTTGGATTACTATGGAGCAGGCATCGGCAAGCTGATCGAATCACTGCAGTCGCTTCCGGGGATCGGAGTCAAAAGCGCGCAGCGCCTGGCATTTCACCTGATCAGCATGCCGGAGGAACAGGTCAGAAGCATCGCCGATTCGATGGTATATGCGCGTGAGAACGTACATTTCTGCCGGGAGTGCCAGACACTGACCGACGGTGACATATGTCCGATCTGCGCGAGTTCAAAGCGCGATCACAGCGTGATCATGGTGGTGGAAAACTCCAGGGATCTCGCGGCATATGAGCGGACCGGCGGGTATGACGGCGTGTATCATGTGCTGCAGGGCGTGATCTCCCCGCTGCTCGGCGTCGGTCCCAACGATATCCGCCTGAAGGAACTGATGCAGCGGCTGCAGGACGCGGCCGGTGAGACGCCGGTGAAGGAAGTCATCATCGCGACAAGCTCGACGGTCGAAGGAGAGAGTACGGCGATGTATATCGCAAGGCTCATCCGCATGCTGGAGCTGCCGGTGAAGATCACCAGGATCGCTTCGGGCGTGCCGGTAGGCGGCGATATCGAAAATGTTGACGAAGTTACGCTGGAGCGCGCGCTGAAAGGACGAACCGAGCTGTAATGAAAGTTACCGGCCAAGCCGGCATTGATATAAAATAAACTGCGGATGGTGTGTATAGTTAGATCCGTAAAGGAGCCGATATGGACAAATACGAGTTCAATTTGAAGATCGAACAGATGAGAAAGCTGGTCAATGAGGAGGACTTCGGGACTGCTCTGAAGATCGCGGAGGGCATCGAGTGGGAACGTGTGCGCAACACGAACCTTCTGACGATGGCCGCAACGGTATATGAGAAAAACGACAGGCTGGATGATGCCAGAAATATCCTGATCATGGCGTTGGAGAGAGCGCCTGTCGGAAAACGTATCCTGTTCAAGCTGGCGGAGCTGTCTGTCCGGTCCGGTGAGATCGATGAGGCGGAGGATTATTATCATGAGTTTCATGAGATCGCGCCCGAGGACACCGGCAACTATCTGCTCCAGTACATGCTGCTGAAGTCCAAGCATGCGCCCTACGACAAGCAGCTGGTTCCGCTTGAGCGCTACTGCGACGCGGACCCGGATGAGAAGTGGCTGTATGAGCTGGCGACTTCCTATGAGTATGCCGGGAGGATCGAAGACAGTGTCCGTACCTGCGACAGGATCGCCCTGCTCTACGGTGACGGCGTATACAGCCGCAAGGCACTTCGCTTAAAGCAGAGATACGCGCCGCTGACCGAAGCGCAGCGCAACGTCCTTAACCCGCGCACATTCAGTCCGGAAGAGGTCGAGGCAGCAGAGCAGCGCGCGGCAGAGCCCGTACAGCCTGAAGTCCCGGCATATGATGATTCCCTGCTTTCCGAAACACAGGGCGATGACCAGCCGGACGCAAAGGAGACGCTGGATAAGATCCAGGTCGCGGAGGAGGAGTACGAGAGCTATACTGCCTACACCGCAGATATGTACCGCAAGAGCGATGAGCTTGCGGCGATGCGATATGAAGATGAAGACGCTTATTTCGATGCGTATGTAAGAGCACATGCTTCCGCGCTTGAAGCGGGCAATGCTGCCGAAGCCGTGGAAGCACAGCCTGTGGAAGAGGAAGCTCCTGCGGAAGAGGAGACCTATGTCCCTGCTGAAGAACCGGGGGTTTCCGCGCCTACCCTGGTCGTTGACCTTCCGGAAGAGGAGGTCCCTGCGGCTGAGGAAGCGGAAGAAGCGGCTCCTGCAGCCGTGGCGGAACCCGAGGAAGTTATGGCTGAAGCCGCACCTGAGGTCGCTGCTGAGGAACCTGCATACGAGGCAAAAGAAACGACAGCGGCACCTGCAGCAGAGCCGGTCGAAGCATCCGCGCCTAAGTATACAGCACCCGCAGAGCCTGTGATCACGAAAGAAGCGCCGGCAGTACGCGAACTGAAGCCCGCGCTGACACACGGCATGACCGTGACGGCGATCCCCGAGGGGGCAGCCGATGACGAGGGCCTGCAGATGGCCTTTGACTTCGCGGGTGACGAGCCGATCGTGATCACCGAGCCGGAACCGGAGCCTGCTGCAGAGGAAGCAGCTGCCGCAGAAGAAGCCCCGGTACAGCGCACCAATGTTTCCGCGCATTCGATCGAGATCTCGACCCAGCAGGTCAACATCAATGTACTGACGCCGCCGGAGATCCGTACTTCGGAGCCCGTGCGTGTAAATGAGCCGAAGGCGCCGGTATACCATGCGCCGGTAGTAAAGACTCCGGAGCCGGCAGAAACTTTCAGAGTCACTGAACCCGAAGAGGCCGTTAAGCCCGCGGAGCCTGTAAAGGCAGCGGAGCCTGTGGCATATGCGGCACCTTCAGTAGACATAGCACATGAAGAACCCGCAAGACCGGCTGAGCCGGCTGTTGCCACGGCACCCGTAAGGCCTGCGGCACCGGCGTTTGTACAGCCGGAAGTTCCGAAGGCACCGGTCATTCCGGAAGCTCCGCAGAAGCCGTTCATGCAGGCAGCGCCGCAGACTCCGGCTGCTCCGGCAGTCACGGCAGGCGCAGCCGCTGCGGCAACAGCTGCGGCAGCGACGGTCGCGTCCACGGCGGCGGCAACGGCGTCCGCAGTCAGCGCCCAGCCGGCAAGACCCGTGATCCCGGAGGCAGAAGCCCCGAAACCTGCAGCTTCCAGACCCGTACCGCCGAAACCCGCTCCTCAGGCAAAGACCAGCTTCACTCCGAAGCCGGCACCTGCTGCGGAACCGGTAAAACCGGCCCCTGCTCCGGCAGCGCCGAAGAAGGAAGAGGCAAAGCCTGCCGGCAAGTTCCATATGATCATCGAGGCGGAGACGGTCGCGGAAGGACTGGAGATCGCGATCGATGAACTGAAGGCAGTTCACGAAGAAAACGGCATTGACCATCCGTCAGCCAAGACCACGGCGGACAAGCTCAATCAGAAGGGACTGACGGACGCGATCCTTTCGAAGATCCGTGATAAGGACTTTGTTATTGAGCGCGCCGGCGACCTGGATGATGACGTGATCGAGGATCTGTATGACCTGATCCGTTATGATACGAGCGGCACGATCGTTGTCCTGATCGATACGCCGGAAGGCCTGGACCATGTAGAAGATGTCCGTCCGGAGCTGTTTGACATCTGTGATTACATTTCCGATATCGATGATGATGAAGAGGATGACGGAGAGGATGACTATGACGAGGTCGAGGAGCCGAAGGAGCGTTCGGTCCGTGAGTCCGCACCGAAGCAGGTGAAACGCGAAGAGCCGGAAGATGATTACGACTATGACGATGAGGAGCCGGAGGATGAGCCGGTACCTGAGCCGCAGCCGCAGAAGCGATCCAACGGCAAGGTAAACCCGGAACGCTTCAACAACGTGAAGGCCGTGATTCCGAAGAGCGGTGATGAGCAGATGGAGATCGATGATTTTGCCCAGTACTGCGCGCAGTATGCTTCCAGCATTGACTGCAGCATTACCGGCAAGAGCATGCTGGCTCTTTATGAGCGCATTGAGCTGATGGAAGAGGACGGCATCCCGCTGACAAGGGCAAATGCCGAGCAGCTCATCGAGGAAGCCGCGGACAGAGCGGAGAAACCGCCGATCGGAAAGCGCCTTTCAGGCATGTTCAGGGGCAAGTATGACAAGAACGGTCTGCTGATCCTGAAAGAGGATGATTTCATTTATTAAGCTAATACAGGAGATCAAATGCAGGACAGCATGGGTTTCCTTGTCTGCTCCGGCTCTCTAAGAGCCGGTTCGGACACGGGGTCCCGGCTGTCCTTTGCACTTAAAGAATGACAGAACTGACACAGACAATTGAAGAAATGCTTCCGCTGCTTAAGAACATGTTTCTGGAGAACATCGTGCTCATCGTAGTGGCGGTGTTTCTGCTGCTCATGGTTTCGCTCGGATACAGGAGGGGCCTGATGGCCAGGATCATCTCCCTCTCCTCGGTGCTGCTGACGCTGATCGCGGAGGTAAAGCTGTATCCGCTGCTTCTGGACGCGGTCAATGCGTCGGGGGAGTGGAAGGCGTTTTTCAGGGACTTTGGCTCCAGCCTGCTGTTTGATCATGCGGGCGGCAGGTATTCGCCGCTTTATGAGCGGATCGGACTGGACGCACTCGCTGAAAATGCCGGCGAGATGATCGGGGAAGTGGCGATCAAGGTGCTGTTATTCCTGGCACTTTTTGCAGTGATCCGCGTGGCGCTGAAGGCGGTCTCGTTCATCATCCGGGGACTCAGGAAATTCAGCCTGATCCGGTGGCTCGACAGCTGGCTCGGCGCAGCGCTCGGGTTCGTGGAAGGGCTGATCTATGTGTGGCTTGCGATGTTTCTGCTCGCGGGGTTTCCGAATTTTGTCTATACGCGTATGATCATGGACCAGATCATACATAACCCTTTCCTGTTCGCACTTTATAACGGGAATCTGATCACGCATCTGGTGGCGGGGATCTTCAGGTAACCGGGCTTTTTGCGGGACAGCTGCGGTGCTGGCAGCATTGACAGAAAAAAGATACGGATAACAGAGAGATCTGTGAATGCCGGTAAGAAGGATAAAAGCATCAGAGAGGAGGATATCAATGGATACGAAGAAGGTTGAGAAACTGGCACAGTGGATCGGAGAATGCAGCAGGATCGTGTTTTTCGGCGGCGCGGGCGTTTCGACGGAGAGCGGCGTGCCGGACTTTCGCAGTAAGGACGGACTGTATAATCAGAAGGATATACGTTTTGAACAGTACTCGCCCGAGTATCTGCTGAGCCATTCCTGTCTGGTAGAGCATCCGGACGTGTTCTTCGAGTTTTATAAACAGAAGATGGACGCGCGGCATGTAAAGCCCAATGACGCTCACATTTTCCTGGCGAAACTGGAAGAGATCGGGAAGCTCAGTGCCATCGTGACGCAGAACATTGACTACCTGCACCAGCGCGCAGGCAGCAGGAAGGTCTACGAGATCCACGGCACGACCTACACAAACTACTGTTCCCGCTGCGGAAAGAAGTACGGACCGGATTATCTCTATGAGACGAAGGAGCGGATCCCGCACTGTGACTGCGGCGGCGTGATCCGTCCGGATGTAACGCTTTATGAAGAAGGTCTTCCGGAGGACGCGGTACGGTATTCGGTCCGGGCGATCCAGGACGCTGACATGATGATCATCGGCGGCACTTCGCTCCGGGTCTATCCTGCTGCAAGCTATATCAACTACTTCCACGGAAAGCACCTTGTCGTCATCAACCGGGAGTCGCTGGATCTGCATATGGATCCCGAGCAGGATCTCGAAATCAATGATCCGATCGGACAGGTCTTCCGCGCGGTGGCGGAGCTGATGGGAATCGACCTTTCGTAAGCGGTTTTCGCGGGATGCGCCGGAGGGCGAAGAGAAACAAGAAACCGTACCCTGTGAATAGGGATAGCGGGAATATCAAAAAGGGGCTGCCGATGCAGCCCCTTTGGTGTTTGCTTTGAAGTTGTGGTACGGCAGATCAGCCGATACCGCCGAGCGCGATACCGAGGACAATGACGATGATTGCGACGATGCAGTACGCGTACTTGCCCAGGTTGTAAATAAATTCAGAGACCGGCGTGCTGCGGCCGAGGGACATCTCTCTGATCGCAGTTTTCTTGTCGAGTACCCAGTAGAAGCAGTACGCTGCGAGAAGCGCGCCGAGCGGGCAGAGGTAAATCGACATGACGTCCATCCAGGTGCCGATGTAGTCGGCGTTCTCCAGGACCAGGCCGATCAGACCGGAAAGGATGATGATAATGGCGACGGCCAGCTTTCTCGGAAGCTTGAAGGTCTCCTGGACCATCTCGATCGGCGTCTCATACAGGTTGACGATCGAAGACGCAGCTGCGGAGAAGATCGCCAGGAAGAAGATGATCGAGAAGATGTATCCGAAACCGCCCATGCTCTGGAAGATCGCGGGCAGCGTGATGAACATCAGTGGCGGGCCGGAAGCCGGATCCATGCCGAACGCGAAGATCGCCGGGATGACGACGCAGGCAGCAAGGAGCGCGGCGATCGTATCAAAGATGGCAATGTTGCGGGCAGAGGAGACTGCGTCCACATCCCTGCCGAGATAGGAACCGTAAATGACGGTGCCGTTGCCGGCAAGTGACAGGGAAAAGAACGCCTGGCCGAGCGCAAAGACCCAGGTCTTCGGCTGCGCGAGGAACTCCCAACGCGGGATGAACAGGTAACTATAGCCTGTGCCGGAACCCGGAAGGGTAAATACATAGACGGCCATGATGACGAAGAGTACGAAGAACAGCGGGATCATGACTTTGTTGATCTTCTCGACGCTTTTCGAGATGCCGCCGACCATCATAAGGACGGTCACGACGAGGGCAGCGATATGCCACGGAACGGAACCGAGCGGTCCGCAGATCGCGCCGAAGTAATCGCCGACGCTTTCAGCATTTACAACTGCGCCGGTCACGGCACCGACCAGGTAACGGATGACCCAGCCCATGATGACGGCATAGCCGGTTGCGATCGCGAAGGACGAGATGACCGGGATGATGCCCATGTGCTTAAACGGCTTGTTGTTCTCCGTCAGAGCTTTCTTCATGGCACCGTGCGGGCCTGTCTTTGCCCAACGGCCGAACGCGGTCTCGGAGATCGTGCCGGTCCTCCACAGGAAGACGACACAGATCAGGTACGGGATCAGATAGGCAGCGCCGCCGTACATTGCAGTTCTGTACGGGAATGCCCATACGTTTGCCATACCGACAGCGGAGCCGATACAGGCCATGATAAATCCGATCCGGTTGGAAAAGGAATCTCTTGAATGTTCGTTGCTCATAAAAAACCTCCGTGCAACTTTGCTTCTTATTATCGAGAACGCATGTAAAATAAAAAGTCCCCGACAGTATCACTACTGTCAGGGACGAATATACGATCCGCGGTGCCACCCTGATTAGCGCTCACAAAGCGCTCTCTTACGCATACCATCATATGCTGACCTTTGGTAACGGAGAGTCCAGCTCCGTCTCCCATACTCTGCAGTCCGGTGTGCCCGGGAAACAACCGCATTTCTGTTCGCCCTCGGAAGTCCATTCAGTGGAATATCTCACGCTGCGATCTCACCGCCCGCAGCTCTCTCATGTGACAGGGAAGCCACCTACTTACTCTTCCTCAACGGTTTAGCGTAGTATAATCCTAAAATCAGGGGTTGTCAAGGGACAAAAATGATAATAGGGCATCGGTAATTATTATAACAGGCATTGAA
>JAFTBX010000008.1 GCA_017455005.1 Lachnospiraceae bacterium
GATAACTGGAAGCAGTATTTCAAGCCGATCCAGGCGGGAAGCTTCCTGATCAAGCCCACCTGGGAGGATATTCCGAACGAACTTGCGGCGGATGCAGCCTCAGGTGCGCTGAAGGTCATTGAGATCGACCCGGGTACAGCCTTCGGCACCGGTTCTCACGAGACGACGCAGCTTTGCCTGAAGGCAGTAGAAAAGTATATCGGGGGCGGCGAAGAGGTGCTGGATATCGGCACCGGCAGCGGCATCCTCGGAATCGCGGCGCTGAAATCGGGCGCGGCGGGATGTATGGCGACCGAACTCGACGAGATGTGCGAGCCGTCCATCATCGACAACATCGGCTATAACGGCATTACGGAGGAGGATTTCCACCTGCTGATCGGAAACATCATCGGGGATAAGGATGTCATCCGCGCGGTCCGTGAGATGGCGCCGGCAGGATATGATGTGGCGATCGCCAACATCCTGGCGCCGGTCATCGTGATGCTGGCGGGAGCCGGCCAGGTGGACCGCTTCGTGAAGGAGGGCGGCATTTTTATCACCTCCGGTATTATCGATACAAAGGAGCCTGACGTCGTGGAGGCATTCGGGGCCAATCCCGCCTGGGAGATCCTGGAGATCAACCGGCAGGGCGAATGGGTCAGTGTCGTGGCGAAGAGGACAGCAAAGGGATAAGCCCGGGAGGCATATCGATGACGACTGGATCAAAGGAATATCAGGATGCTCTGCAGGCGCATATCCGAGTTGCCCTGGAAAAGCATCCGCAGATCACGGCGCTTTTCAGAAAGCATCAGACAGAACTTGCGCACCGGGATCATGAGGCCAACAAGGGGACCTTCGGCAGGCTGACGCTGGTCGCGGGAAGCCGGGGCATGGCCGGCGCGGCGTTCCTTTCGGGGCGGGCAGCATTTGCCTGCGGACAGGGACTGGTCAGATACCTCGGACCGGAGTATAACCGTGTCATCCTTCAGACGCTGCTTCCGGAAGCGATGTACGACTGCTTTGAGGCGGATGAAGGCATGACGCCGGAGATGTTTGCGGACAGGCTGACGTGGGGCGATTACCTCGTCGCGGGTCCTGGCCTTTCCAAAGACGACCGCGCGAGGCGGATGGTGAGAGCCTTTGAAACCCCGGAGGCCGGAGACACCCTTAAAGATAAGAAGCTGATCGTATTTGACGCGGACGCGCTTAACATCATGGCGGAAGAAGGCATTGATCCGGGCACGGTACGCGTCAAAGTGCCGGCGACAGGGGACGGTGACGGACAGGACGGTTCATCCGTGCCGGTCGTGATCACGCCGCATGTGGCGGAGATGGCGCGGCTCACGGGCCTTTCCATCCGTGAGATCAAGAAGGATCCGATGACGGTCGCGTCTGATTATGCCGACAGGCACGGCATCCATGTTGTGCTGAAGGACGCGCGAACCGTTGTGGCAGCGCCGGGGAAAGCGGCCCTCATGATCGACAGCGGCTGCGGCGCCATGGCCAAGGCCGGCAGCGGGGACGTGCTCTGCGGATTTATCTCCGGATACACGGCCATGCTGCACGGCCTGGCGGAAGACGCGGTGCCGCTCGCGGTGTTTATGCACGGCATCGCCGGCTGCGCGGCAACTGCCAAAACAGGCGAACACAGCCTACTTGCGCGGGACATCGCGGAGGCCGCGGGAGAGGCGCTGGCACACGTGCTGGCGGAGATCTGAGGTCTTACGGGCTCTCTGCGGAATACGTCTTGATGCGTAAAAATGCAGATATTGAAGTTTTTGAAGCATGTTGAATGATGTATTGAAAATTATTCAACATGCTTATTTAAATATTTAATAATAAATATTGCAAAATCTGGTAAAGTGAAGTATTATTGTGCCTTAATACGACAGATTTATTTGTCATAAACTTAACAAACTAAGGCTGTATGCCGATACAGAAAAACAGTACAGTTTCAGGAGAAAAAAATGAGCAGAGTTTATAATTTCAGTACGGGCCCGGCATGTCTGCCCGAATGCGTTCTCGAAGAGATCCGTGATGAGATGCTGGAGTACGGTACTTCCGGACAGTCCGTCATGGAGATGAGCCATCGATCCAAGGTGTTTGAGGGCATCCTTCATGAGACAGAGTCTACGCTCCGCGAGATCATGCAGATCCCGGACAACTACAAAGTACTTTTCCTGCAGGGCGGCGCGTCACAGCAGTTCGCAGCTGTCCCGATGAACCTGATGCTCAACCGTGTTGCCGACTACATCAACACCGGCAACTGGACCAAGAAGGCGATCCAGGAAGCGAAGATCTTCGGCAAGGTCAATGTTGTCGCTTCCTCCGAGGACAGAACGTTCAGCTACATTCCGGATCTTACGGACCTTCCGTACTCCGAGGACGCGGACTATGTCTACATTTGCCAGAATAATACGATCTACGGAACCAGATATCCGGAGCTTCCGGATACGAAGGGAAGGATTCTGGTCTCCGATGTATCTTCCATGTTCGTTTCCGAGCCGCTGGATGTGAGCCGCTACGGCGTGATCTACGCGGGCGTTCAGAAGAATGCAGGCCCGGGTGGTCTGGTCGTCTCCATCATCCGTGAGGACCTGATCCGTGATGAGGTGCTTCCGGGCACCCCGACCATGCTGAAGTGGAAGACCCAGGCAGACGCCGATTCACTTTACAACACTCCGAACTGCTGGGCAATCTATGTCTGCGGCAAGGTCTTCAAGTGGATCAAGAACATGGGCGGTCTCGAGGTTATGAAGGAAAAGAACGAGAAGAAGGCAGGCCTGTTCTATGATTATCTCGACAACAAGTCCAGTCTGTTTAAAGGCACCGTCGAGAAGGGTTCCCGTTCCCTGATGAATATTCCGTTCGTCACGGGCGACGCGGACCTGGACAAGGCATTTATCGCAGAGTGCGACAAGGCCGGTATCGTCAACATCAAGGGCCACCGTACTGTCGGCGGCATGAGAGCATCCATCTACAACGCGATGCCGTACGAAGGCGTCGTGAAGCTGATCGAGGTTATGGAGAAGTTTGAGAAGGAGCACGCGTAATGAAAAGCAGAAAGATCTACCTTTTAAATAATATCAGTGATTTCGGCCTCAAGGATTTTCGTGACGGCTACAGCATTACCCAGGACTTCCAGGAAGCCCATGGCGCACTGGTCCGTTCCGCGGAGCTTAAGGACATGGAGTTCCCGCCGGCTCTTCGCGCGATAGCGCGTGCAGGCGTCGGAGTCAACAACATCCCGCTTGATAAGTGCGCGGAGCACGGTATTGTCGTCATGAATACGCCGGGCGCCAATGCCAACGGCGTGAAGGAACTGGTCGTTGCAGCCCTGATGCTCGCTTCCCGCGACATCGTCGGCGGCATAGAGTGGGTCAAGGAGCATGCGGATGATCCCAACATTGCGGCATCCGCTGAGAAGGCGAAGAAGGCATTTGCCGGAAACGAGATCATCGGCAAGACCATCGGCATCATCGGCCTTGGCGCGATCGGCGTCCAGGTTGCGAATATCTGCGCGTATCTCGGCATGACGGTTTACGGATACGATCCGTACATCTCCGTCGGTTCCGCATGGAGACTGAAGAGAGAGATCAAGCACTGCGAGAGCCTCGAGGAGCTTTTCGAGAAGTCCGATTACATAACGGTACATGTACCGGCAACGGCGTCCAGCAGGGACATGCTGAACGGCCTGACCTTTGCCAAGATGAAGGACGGCGTCAAAATCCTGAACTTCTCCCGTGATTTCGTTGTCAATGAAGACGATATGGCGGCAGCGCTCGAGAGCGGAAAGGTCGCAAAGTATGTGACTGACTTCGCAACCCCCAAGAGCGTCCGCATGAAGAATGCGGTCGTCATCCCGCATCTCGGCGCATCTACCGAAGAGGCAGAGGACAACTGCGCGCTGATGGCAGTCAGACAGATCCAGAATTATCTGGATAACGGCAATATCAAGAACTCCTGCAACTATCCGGACATTGACGCCGGCGTCTGCAGAACAGAGTCCCGTATTGCTTGCCTGCACAAGAACGTCCCGAATATGCTGGGACAGCTGACCAAGATCATGGGCGATGCCCAGATCAACATTGCGAACATGCAGAATTCCAGCCGTGACAAATACGCGTACACACTGATGGACATTGAGACGCGTATCAGTGACGATGCGCTCGAGCAGATCCGCGCGATCCCCGGTATGCTGAGAGTAAGAATCGTCAAGTAAGCGCATAAGCCAAGACGAAAGAAGACGGAGGGGCAGGCTCGCCTGCTGCCATCCGTCTTCTTTTGGATTGGCAACGGATATGAGCAATAAAGCGGAACGAGTGAAGCGAGTTTCGCGAGTTGCGAATATCCGTTGGCGGGAGCGCGGGAGCACGAAGTGCGAAGCGTTCCCGGGCTTATGCAGATGAACCAGCAACGGACATGAGTGTCAGGCGGCGCGGTACCCTTCGGGGTCACCGGCTCGGGCGCTGCCTGGCGGCTTTATGCGCCTACGCCGCTGACGCCCGAAATCCACGCCGCATATCAGTGCGCTTTAGCGTTGCTTCCGTTCATTATTTTTGCTATGATAATGCAATGACCCATCAATGTATCTGATAGAAGGAGGGTTTTATGGCTGATATCAGACCATTCAGAGCGTTCCTGCCCGCAGCTAAGTACGCAGCGGACGTGGCAGCATTGCCATATGATGTATATTCCAGGGAAGAGGCCGCGGCCAAGGTCGTGGGACACCATTTAAGTTTTCTCAATATCGACCGTCCGGAGACTATGTTTGACCCGTCACAGGATATGTATGCCGACGAGGTCTATGAGGCGGCCGCCGCGCGCTATGAGCAGCAGAAGGCGGAAGGCGTCTATGTGCAGGATGAAAAGCCCTGCTTTTATATTTATGAGGAGACGATGGACGGACGCCGTCAGACGGGCGTCGCGGCGCTTTCCTCTGTGGATGATTATCTCGGAAATATCTGTAAGAAGCATGAAAATACGGTCGAGGAAAAGGAACGCGACCGGATCCGTCATGTGGACACTCTTTCCGCGCAGACAGGGCCGATTTTCTTAAGCTATCACGGCACGCCGGAGATCAGCGGCATGATAACCGCGTGGAAAGAGAAAACGCCTGTCTATGACTTTGTCAGCGATGACGGGATCGGCCACCGTGTCTGGGTCATCGATGATGAGGAAGCTGTGGATCAGCTGAAAGCGGCGTTTGCCGGACTGGACGCAACCTACATCGCGGACGGCCATCACCGGGCCGCATCCGCAGTAAAGGTGGCCCTGAAGAGAAGAGAAGCTGCAAAGGCAGCCGGCATGGACCCTGCGGCGATCCGCGGCGCGGAGTTCAACTATTTCCTTTCCGTGCTGTTCCCGGATGAGGAACTGAAGATCCTTGACTATAATCGTGTGGTAAAGGATCTGAACGGATATACGCCGGATGATTTTCTGGAGAAGATCTCGGAGAAGTTCGAGGTACAGATGACCTCCCTTTCCTGCCACGAAAAGGACGCGGAGGATCTCATGCGTCCGCGGCAGAAGTTTGAGATGGGCATGTATTTAAACGGAAGAAGCTATCTGCTCCGTCTGAAGGACGATTATGCGGCTCAGGTAAAGAATGACCCGGTTGGGTCCCTGGACGTTTCCGTGCTGCAGAACGAAGTACTGAACCCGCTGCTTGGGATCGGAGATCCCCGTACGGATAAGCGGATCCGTTTTATCGGCGGTATCCGGGGACTGGGAGAGCTTGTAAAAGACGTGAACAAGTTCAATGCCGCACGGACTGAAGAGGAAACCGCAAAGGGACCGGCAGTGGCATTCGCCATGTATCCGACAGACATCCGGGAACTTTTTAAGGTCGCGGACGCGGGACTTCTGATGCCGCCCAAGTCGACCTGGTTTGAGCCAAAGCTCAGGAGCGGACTGTTTATACATGAATTTGAACGGATCGGGTAACGATAGGGCACCATGGATCCTTACCCGTCAGATATGTGAGCAAAGTAAAGGAGATCCATGCATCATTTTTTTGTAGAAAAAGAACTGATCACCGAGAACGGGATCCTGCTGACGGAAAGCAACTACAATCATGCGGTCAATGTGCTGCGCCTCCGGGAGGGAGAGCGCATCATCATCAGCGACCCCGACGGCGTCGACTATATGTGCAGCGTAGAAGAGATCTGCCGTGACGCAAAAGGTACAACCGGACCGTACTTAAGGGCAGCTGTCGGCGAGGTCTGTGAGGAAAACCATGAGCTTCCCGCGGAGGTGGTTCTTTTTCAGTGCCTTCCCAAATCCGACAAGATGGAGCTGATCATCCAGAAGGCAGTCGAGCTCGGCGTAAGCGGCATTGTCCCCGTCAACTCCAAAAACTGCGTCATGAAGCTGGATGAAAAGAAAGCCGACAATAAACTGCGGAGATGGCAGACGATCGCGGAAAGCGCGGCGAAACAGAGTAAGCGGAGCCGCATCCCCGAGGTCCATGCACCGGTGAGCTTCCGCGAGGCGCTCGACATGTGCGCCGGGTATGATGTCCGTCTGATCCCCTATGAAGAAGAAAATGGCCTCACATCGATGTGTGAAGCCATCATCAGCTTTATTCCCGGCAGAAAGATCGCGGTCTTTATCGGACCGGAAGGCGGTTTTGATCCATTGGAAGTCAGCATGGCGCGCCGCCACGGCGTCGTCCCGGTGTCCCTCGGCAAGCGGATCCTTCGCACCGAGACCGCGGCAATCGCCATCCTGAGCCTGATCATGATCCGCCTCGAGATCGCGGCAGAGCAGGATCTGATCATTGAAGAGTAACACTTAAAGAAAAAGCATCTTCCGAAGGAAACCACTCCCGCTTCGATTTTTGCTTTCATGGTTCGAAGCTGCGCTTCTGACTGATTGTTAAAGAAGCAAAAATCTCGCTGCGGGCCGACGCCTTCGGAAGATGCTTTTTTCTTTGTAAATACTAACCGGCTTATTTATCTGCTGTGCGCGCCTGGTTTATCATCGGTTGAAAAACCGCGCCAGCGGCTGGATCACCTTGCTCAGGGTCTCTATCGAATCGTTAAGCGTCTGGAAGTCGATCTCCGAAATATCTTTGATCGTGCTGTTCAGGGCTTCCGTGTTGTCCTCAACAAGGGTATTGACGTTTTTGACCGCTTCATCGATCTGGGAGAGAGAGCCCTGTGCCTGACCGACCATTGCCTCCACTTCGGACATGGTCGTCTCAAGCAGCGCGAGGGTTGCATTGGCCTGTGTCAGCGTTGTGTTGACATTGTTCAACGTGGTGATCGCACGCGGCAGGATAATGGCAAAAGCAACTGTAACAATGACGGCCAGGATCAGGCAACCGATGCCGGCCAGTTTCTGGTATCTCGCATTGATCTGCTGACTGCGCAGCGTTTCTATCATCAATTCACGTTCATTCATTTCTTCAGGACTTTTCATGACTATCCTCTTTCTATTTGAATCCGCCGTTTCCGGCATCCAATCTGATTTATTCCCGTAACAGATTTATTATAGCATATAATCGCGGCAGCGGACCCGAAAGACACAGAATGTGAAACATTGACCGGCATATATTGTGCATTATTTCCAGTTTTTCATACTCAAATATGGGATTGTTCACGTTTTTAAACATAGGATTGATTTATAACAGACAGTGGTGCTATACTCTTTACCAAAGGAATTACGGGAGGAAAGCCGATTTCTGATGTTTATCAGGGTTGGTGATCTTTCCGGGAGATAGATAAAGGAGTGATTACTATGGGACTTGTAACAACGACAGAGATGTTCAAAAAGGCTTATAACGGCGGCTATGCGATCGGCGCATTCAACGTCAACAACATGGAGATCGTCCAGGGTATTACCGAGGCATGCGCAGAGGAGCACGCGCCGGTCATCCTGCAGGTTTCCAAGGGCGCACGTGCCTACGCAAACCCCGTGTATCTGAAGAAGCTGGTCGAAGCGGCTGTAGAGTGCTATCCGGAGCTTCCGATTGCGCTGCATCTGGATCACGGCCCTGATTTTGAGACCTGCAAGTCCTGCATTGACGGCGGCTTTACTTCTGTCATGATCGACGCTTCGAGTAAACCGTTTGAAGAGAATATCGCGATCACCAGACAGGTCGTCGAGTACGCTCACGCGCATGGCGTTGTCGTTGAGGCAGAGCTCGGCACACTGGCAGGCATCGAGGATGATGTCAAGGTTTCCGCGGAGGATTCTTCCTATACACATCCGGAAGAGGTTGAGGAGTTTGTTAAGCGCACCGGCTGCGATTCCCTCGCAATCGCGATCGGCACCAGCCATGGCGCATATAAGTTCAAGCCCGGCACTAAGCCGCAGCTTCGTTTCGACGTGCTTCATGAGTGCGAGAAGCGTATCCCGGGATTCCCGATCGTTCTGCACGGTTCTTCTTCCGTTCCGCAGGAGTACGTACAGATGGTCAATACCTACGGCGGCGCGATGCCTGACGCCATCGGCGTTCCGGAGGATCAGCTGAGAGAAGCTGCACGTTCCGCGGTCTGCAAGATCAATATCGATTCCGATCTGCGTCTGGCGATGACCGGTACCATCCGTAAGTTCTTCGCGGAGCATCCGGACAAGTTTGACCCGAGAGAGTATCTGAAGCCGGCACGTGCCAACATCAAGGAACTCGTACGCCACAAGCTGGTTGACGTTCTCGGCTGCGCAGGCAAGGCCTGATCATTTTCTACAACATTGGTTTTCAGGAGGAAAGATACATGTCTGAACCATTAAGAGGCGCACTGATCATCGGTCAGTCCGGCGGCCCGACTTCCGTTATCAACGCGAGCGCGTACGGCGTGATCCGTACAGCGCTTGACTGCGAGTACATTACCAGGGTCTACGGCGCGCATTACGGCATCAAGGGCGTTCTGAACGACGATCTCTTCATCATGGATGAGGAGGACAGGTCAGAGCTTGACAAGCTGATGTATACGCCTTCTTCCGCACTGGGTTCCTGCCGCTACAAGATGAAGGATCCTTCAGTGGATGACACAGATTATAAGCGTATCCTTGAGATCTTCAAGAAGTATAACGTCCGTTATTTCTGCTACAACGGCGGAAACGATTCCATGGACACCTGCAACAAGATCTCCAAGTACATGAAGAGCGTCGGATATGAGTGCCGCGTCATGGGCGTCCCGAAGACGATCGACAACGACCTTTACGGCACAGACCACTGCCCGGGCTTTGCTTCTTCCGCAAAGTATATTGCGACTTCCATCATGGAAGTGGCCCGCGACACGAGAGTTTACGATACCGGCATGGTAACCATCATCGAGTGCATGGGCCGTCATGCGGGATGGCTTACGGCAGCAGCGGCGCTTGCCAATGTCTATGAAAAGGCCTGCGACTTCATCTATCTGCCGGAGCGCGACTTTGATATGGAGCAGTTCCTGAAGGATGTCGGCGATTGCTATGAGAGAAACGGCAACTGCATCGTAGCGGTTTCCGAGGGCATTCATTATGCGGACGGCAGCTTCGTATCCGAGGCTAAGACCTCCGGTACGGACGGCTTCGGCCATGCGCAGCTCGGCGGTCTGGCAGCAATGCTGGCAAGTATTGTCAAGGAACGTCTCGGCTGCAAGACCCGCGGCATCGAGCTGAGCCTGCTGCAGCGCTGCGGCGCGCATGTGGCTTCCGGTACGGATATCGCCGAGTCCTTTGCATCCGGCAAGGCGGCTGTGGAAGCGATGATCGCCGGTGAGACTGACAAGATGGTCGGTTTTGCCTGCACGAGAGGCGCGGACGGCTACAAGTGCGAGACCAAGCTCTTCGATCTTTCCGATGTGGCGAACTTCGAAAAGAAGGTGCCGCTGGAGTGGATCAGTGACGCCGGCAACGACGTTCTTCAGGGCTTTGTGGACTACGCAATGCCGCTGATCCAGGGCGAGACACCGATGCACAAGACGAACGGTCTCCCGGATTTCGCGAATCTGAAGAAAGTACGCGCATAATCAAACTGAATACTTTAAGCGCAAGTGCTGCATTGAAACCTGTACAATGGTGTAAATGCAGCACTTTTTCTATGGAATATCATATTCGATTCGTGTACAATAGATAAGATACTCAGAACCTATAAAAATAAAGGAAACCATATTTCAGATGAGAGCACACGAACGATTTTTAAAGTATATCACGTTTGACACCCAGTCCGACGAGAGCAGTGAAAGCTGTCCTTCAACGGCAAAACAGAAGCTCCTCGGCGCGTATCTCGCGGATGAGATGCGCAAAATGGGACTTACAGACGTATGCATGGACGAAAACGGCTACGTTTACGGGACCGTGCCGGCTTCAAAAGGCTTTGAGGACGCGCCGGTCATGGCGTATATCTCTCACATGGACACCTCGCCTGCGGCGTCCGGCAAGAATGTTAAAGCCGTAATCACGCATGAGGAGACGGCGGACGGACCGCGCGATGTGATCCGTTCCGACGGAACGACGCTGCTCGGCGCCGACGATAAGGCGGGCATCGCCGAGATCCTTGCGGCAGCGGAGATCCTGCTCGGAGATCCGGAGGCCCTGCATCCGGAGATCCGTGTGGTCTTTACGCCGGATGAGGAGATCGGCCGCGGCACGGACAGGATCGATATGGACAAAGTCCATGCCGCATATGCTTATACGGTCGACGGCGGTGAGGTCGGCGAACTGACCTACGAGTGCTTTAACGCGTCATCCGCAAAGGTAGTGATCCGCGGGGAGTCCTATCATCCCGGCGATTCTTACGGGAAGATGAAAAACGCGATCCTGATCGCAAATGAGTTTATCAGCATGCTTCCTCCCGATGAGACGCCCGCGACCACAAGAGGCCGGCAGGGCTTCTACCATCTCGATGAGATCAGCGGAGACGTCTCCCGCTGTGAGCTTAACTATATCCTGAGAGACCATGACAGGAAGATCCTTCAAAAGCGTGAGGAAATGATGCGCCGTGCGGCGGATGAGCTGAATGCGAAGTACGGCGGCGTCGAAGTGGAGATCCGCGAGTCCTATGCCAACATGATCGAGGCGATCATGCCGAAGTATGCGTTTTTGCTTGACCGCGTGCGTGAGGTCTATCAGGAGATGGGCATCGTCCCGGACGAAGAGCCGATCCGCGGCGGCACCGATGGCGCAAGACTTTCCTTCCTGGGACTTCCCTGTCCGAACCTCGGCACCGGTGGACACAACTTCCACGGACCGCACGAATACATCACGATCCAGTCGATGGATCAGGCGACAGAGGTACTGGTGAGACTGGCGGCAAAGTCAGCCGTAAGATAAAAGAGGCGGCAGGATCCGCTGCCGATTAAAGCAGCCGGAGACAGGAAGTAATCCGGCATTGAAAATGGCAGGAACGAAGACAGATAAAACTGAATTATTCGCGCGCATGCCGGTGGGAAAGGCCCTCTTTACGATGGCGGTACCGACGATCATCAGCCAGGTGATCAACCTGATCTACAACGTGGTCGATACCTTCTTCATCGGAAGGACCGGCAACTCCTACATGATGGCGGCGACGACGGTCACGCTGGCGATCATGCTGATGAACATCTCCTTTGCCAACCTGTTCGGCATCGGCGGCGGCAGCCACATGGCGAGACTCATGGGCGCGGGGAAGGGTGACGAGGCACGGTCCGTCAGCGCGTTCAGCGCGTACGGGACGGTCTGCATTGCCATCCTGTATTCGCTTCTTATCGGCGTGTTCATGAACCCTATACTCAGAGTGCTCGGCGCTTCCGATCAGACGATCGGTTATGCCCGAAGCTACGCGACGCTTGTCATCGTGATCGGAACGCTCCCGACGCTTTTTTCCATGGTGCTTGCGCATCTTCTGCGCAATGCAGGCTACTCCCTGCAGGCAAGCCTCGGATTAAGCGGTGGAGGCATTCTCAACATGGTGCTGGATCCGCTTTTCATGTTTGTTATCCTTCCGAAGGGTATGGAGGTCACCGGCGCGGCGGCGGCAACGCTTCTTTCCAATACGATCGCCTGCCTGTACCTGATCTATGCGTACCGTAAGGCGTCCGCTTCAGCGCCGTTGAGCCTGCGCTTAGGTGACGCCCGCAGCATCAGCAGTAAGAACCTCGGGAGGCTTTTTGCGGTCGGTATCCCGAGCGCGGTACTGACAGGACTTTTTGATATCGCGAACATGTGTGTCAACATGATCGCTGCCTCACATAACGACCTGGTGCTTGCGGCGATCGGTATCACGATCAAGGTGGAACGCCTGCCCAATGCCATCAATGTCGGCATCTGTCAGGGCATGCTCCCGATCGTGGCGTTCAACTATTCTTCGGGCGATCATGAGCGCATGAAGAAGGTCATCAGCACCGGCAGGGCGGCAGGACTGACGGTCGCGCTGAGCTGTATGCTGCTTTTCCAGATCTTCGCAAAGCCCTTCTCGGGGATCTTTCTGAGCACGGCTTCGGAGCATGCGGAAACGGCACTGATGACGCTGGCCTATGCGGAGCTGTTTTTAAGGATCCGGTCTGTGGCGTCTCCGGTACAGTTTATGAACTATCACGCGTCGTACTGCATGCAGGCGATGGGAAACGGCAGGGGGACGCTTCTGCACGCGTTTATCCGGGAGCTGGTGATCTATATCCCGCTCATGTTCCTTTTGGATAAGGTGTTCGGCGAGACCGGCCTTGCGGCGGCACTCCCGGTCGGAGAAGCCTTAAGCGCCGTGATCTCGTTCTACCTGCTGCATAAGACCGTACAGAAGGCACATCTGAAGAAGCCTAAAGCGGTGGCGTAAGCCGGCGCCTGATATAAGCGATACCGGTGTAAAACACGGTGTCATTTGGCTGCAGCAGGGGGAAATGCTGCAGAGAAGAAAGAGGTTTTGTTTTGGCATCAAAAGGTTTCAAATCAGGCAGGATCGCTAAGTCCATGGATATGACGGAGGGGCCGATCGCGTCGCAGATCCTGATGTTTTCCCTGCCGCTTCTTGCGGGCAATATTTTCCAGCAGTTTTACAATACGGTGGACAGCGTGGTCGTAGGCAATTTCGTCGGTCCGGAAGCGCTTGGCGCAGTGACGGCCAATATGCCGGCGACCATGACGCTGATCAGTCTGTTTATCGGCTTTTCCTCCGGCGCTTCGGTCGTGATCTCCCAGTACTTCGGCGCGAAGAATGAGGAAAAACTCCGCAGGACCGTCCATACGAGCGTTGTCGCGACCGTGCTTTTGAGCATCGCCATGACTGCACTCGGCATCCTGCTTACCCCGGCCCTCGTGCGCTTTATGAAGACGCCTCCGGAGATCGCGGAAATGGCCATGATCTATCTGCGCATCTATTTTGCCGGACTGATCTGGCAGATGCTCTATAACATGGGTTCGGCGATCCTGCGCGCGGTCGGCGATTCCAGACGGCCGCTGTATTTCCTGATCTTTTGTTCGCTTTGCAATGTTGTCTTAGACCTGCTTTTCGTCATCCGCTTCCGTATGGGCGTGGCGGGTGTCGCCTGGGCGACAGTGCTGTCCCAGCTTTTCTCGGCGATCATGGTGTTTTACCTTCTCTTCCGCAGCAATGACGTATACAGCTGCCGTATGCGGGAGATGCGTATCGACCCGGAGATGCTCAGAAGGATCATAAAGATCGGCCTTCCCGCAGGCGCGCAGATGGCGCTGACGTCCTTTTCCAATGTCTTTGTCATGAGCTATGTCAACGGCTTCGGCGCGGGATCCACCTCCGGATGGGGCGCCTACCAGAGGATCGACGCCTTCACGGTACTGCCGGTCACGAGCATCGGTCTTGCAATCACAACCTTTGTCGGCCAGAATGCCGGCGCCGGCAACATTGAAAGGATCAAGAAAGGCACAAGGGTCGCGCTGGGGATGGGCCTTCTGATCACGGTATCCCTGAGTGCGCTCATGTTTATCCTGGCACCGCAGGCCATCGGCCTCTTCAATAAGGACCCGGAGGTACTGCGTTACGGAGTGTTGTTCCTCAGAGTGCAGGGACCGCTCGACTTCCTGATCTGTTTTAACCAGTGTTACGCGGGTGCCCTGCGCGGCATGGGAGACGCGAAGACGCCGATGATCATCATGCTCTGCTCGTTTGTACTGTTCAGGCAGGTTTACCTGTTTATCGCGTCCCACATCACGGCGTCGATCTATCCGATCGCGCTCGCGTATCCGGCCGGTTGGGCACTCTGCTCGCTCCTGCTGTTCCTGTACTACCGCTGCAGCCACTGGGAAGACAGGCTGGTGCAGGGGGCGCTGCAGTAAAAACATAAAAGGAAACGGGCAAGGGCATCTCATGGTTGCTTTTGTGCCTTTTGCCGTGTAAAATTAGTGTACTCAAACAGGGCAGAGGGAAACACCACCGTCATCTGCTTTTTCAATTAACGGAGTAACGGATGAAAGAAGTTTATTTTGACAATGCTGCCACGACCAGGGTGCGTCCCGAGGTCGTGGAACTGATGAATAAAGTGATGCTCGAGGACTACGGCAATCCGTCCTCGAGACATGTGATGGGTATGCACGCGGAGCGTTACCTTACGACGGCCGCGGAGCAGATCGCTGCCTGCCTTAAGGTAAAGCCCCAGGAGATCGTATTTAACTCCGGCGGCACGGAGGGAAACAACACGGCGCTGATCGGCACCGCGCTTGCAAGGAAGGCATACGGTAAGCACATCATCAGCACGAACATTGAACACTCTGCCGTCTATAAGCCGCTCGAGTTCCTGGAGTCCCAGGGATATGAGGTGACGATCATCGGCGTAGACGGGCAGGGACATATCGATCAGGAGGCACTTAAGTCCGCGATCCGGCAGGATACGATCCTTGTCAGTACGATGTGGGTCAATAACGAAATGGGCGCCATCGAAGACATTGCGGGCATCGGCGCCATGATCAAGGAGATCAACCCGAAGTGCTACTTCCATACGGATGCGATCCAGGCGTTCGGAAAGCTGACGCTCCGGCCGAAGGACGCAAAGGTGGATATGCTGACCGTGAGCTCCCACAAGATCCACGGTCCCAAGGGCGTCGGATTTATGTATATCCGGGACGGCGTCAGGATCAGTCCCCTGATCTGGGGCGGCGGACAGCAGAAGGACCGCCGTTCGGGCACCCAGGATGTACCCGGGATCGCAGGCATGGGTCTGGCAGCCGAGATGTACCGCAAAGAGCATGCGGAGATCGAAGAGAGGATGCTTGCCGTGAAGGACCGTCTGATCGGAAGGCTTGAGGCCATGGACGGCGTCACGGTCAACTCAGAGCACGGGGCAGCTTCCGCGCCGCATGTTGTCAGTGCTTCCTTTGAAAGCGTGAGGGCGGAAGTCCTGCTGCATGCGCTGGAAGAAAAAGGGATCTATGTTTCGTCCGGATCCGCCTGTTCCTCCAATCATCCCGCCATCAGCGGAACGCTGCAGGCGATCGGCGTCAGAAAGGAACTGCTGGATTCGACGCTGCGGTTTTCCTTCGGCATCTACAACGTGCCAGAGGAAGCGGACTATACCGCGGATTGCATCGGGGAGCTGCTCCCGGTGCTGAGACGTTTCCGCAGGTACTGATCATTCAGAATAATACTACAGGAGGGCAAAACCTTGCAGTATCAGAGCTTTTTAATCAAATACGCCGAGATCGGCACCAAGGGCAAGAACCGGTATATCTTCGAGGATGCGCTGATGCATCAGATCCGGGAGCACTTAAAGAAGGTCGAGGGCGAGTTCGCGGTCCAGAAGGAACAGGGCCGTATCTATGTCAACGTCAAGTCGGACTATGATTATGACGAGGTGGTAGACGCGCTCTGCCACGTTTTCGGCATCACGGCGGTCTGCCCGATGATGCAGATCGATAAGTGCGGTTACGAGGAGCTTCGTGCAAAGGTCCTCGAGTTCGTGAAGATGGAGCATCCGGAAGAGGAGTTCTCCTTCAAGGCGAAGGCACGCCGGGCGGACAAGCATTATCCGGTTACTTCCGATACGATCAACGAAGATGTCGGATACGATGTGCTGACGGCTTATCCCAAGTCAAAGGTGGATGTCCACAACCCGGATTTCGTTATCTATATCGAGATCCGTCAGAAGATCAATGTCTTTACCAGGGTCATCCCGGGCGCGGGCGGCATGCCGATCGGTACGAACGGCAAGGCCATGCTGCTGCTCTCCGGCGGCATTGATTCCCCGGTCGCAGGCTACATGATCGGAAAGCGCGGCGTCAAGATCGAGGCCGTTTATTTCCATGCACCGCCATACACCTCCGAGCGCGCGAAGCAGAAGGTCGTCGACCTTGCGAAGCAGGTGGCTTCCTATACCGGTGCCATCAAGCTGCATGTCATCAACTTCACGGACATTCAGCTTTATATTTACGAGCAGTGCCCGCACGATGAGCTGACCATCATCATGCGCAGATACATGATGCGGATCGCGGAGCGCCTTGCGAACGAAAATGACTGCATCGGCCTGATCACCGGCGAGTCCATCGGACAGGTCGCGTCCCAGACGATGTTCTCCTTAAGGACAACGGACGAGGTGTGCGAGCTTCCGGTCTACCGTCCGGTCATCGGCTTTGACAAGCAGGAGATCGTGGATCTTGCGGAAAAGATCGGCACCTTTGAGACGAGCATCCTTCCATATGAGGACTGCTGCACGATCTTTGTCGCGAAGCACCCTGTCACCAAGCCCAACGTCAATGTCATTCGCAAATCGGAGCGCCGTCTCGCGGAGAAGATCGACGAGATGGTCGAGAAGGCGATCGCGGAAGACGAGATCGTCTGGTGCAGCTGAGCGCAATAATCAAATAATACGAAAGCGAATACCCTTCAGCGGTTCCCCTCCCGCTCGTGTTTTCGCTTTCATTATGCCGATCTTTCGATCGGCAGGGAAACAAAGAAGCGAAAACGCTCGCTGCGGGCCGTCGACGTCCGCTGAAGGGTATTCGCTTTCATCAAGGAATTATCTTATATGCAAAAAACGTTTGCCATCCACACACTTGGCTGTAAGGTCAATACCTACGAGTCTGACGCCATGGCCGAAGCCCTGCGGGCTGCCGGCTTTATTGAGCGTTCCTTCGAGGAGCCTGCGGATGTGTATATCATCAACACCTGCACGGTCACCAATGTGGCGGACCGCAAGTCGAGGCAGATGCTCAGGCGCGCGAGGAAGTTTAACCCTCAGGCACTGATCGTAGCAGCCGGATGCTATGTTGATGACGCGGTGAAAAACGGAAAGCTGGAAGAGCTGATCGAGACCCGGGTCATTGATGTGGCGGTATCGAACAAAGATAAAGAAAAGATCGTTCGTATCATAAAAGATGCAATTGATTTGCAAACAGATTTAGTCATAAACGAAGAAAACGAAGGAAAACTGTTCCTGACGGAACTGGACGGCCACACCAGGGCTTTCATTAAGGTTCAGGACGGCTGCAACATGTTCTGCAGTTACTGCGTTATCCCGTATGTGCGCGGAAGACTGAAAGCGCGGCCCGTCGACGACGTGCTGGAAGAGGTAAGACAGCTTGCGGACCGCGGCGTGGCGGAAACGGTGCTGACCGGCATCCATCTGAGTTCCCTCGGAAACGGTCTGATCGAGCTTGTCGAAGGCATCCAGGAGATCGACGGCATCAAACGGATCCGTCTGGGCTCGCTGGAGCCGACGCTCTTTACGGAAGAGTTTACTGCCGGGATCAGCCGCTTTGATAAGCTCTGCCCGCATTTTCATCTGTCCCTCCAGTCCGGCAGCGACCGCGTCCTGAAACGGATGAACCGGCACTATACGGCGGCGGATTACGCGCGAAGCTGCGGCATTATCCGCAAATACTACGATCATCCGGCGATTACGACGGACATCATCGTGGGATTCCCGGGAGAGACGGAAGAGGAGTTCCGGGAGACCTGTGCGTTTGCGGAAGAGGTCGGGTTTTATGAGGCGCACGTCTTTAAGTATTCCAGGCGGCGGGGAACGGTGGCGGACCGTATGCCGGACCAGATCCCGGAGCCGGAAAAGGGCAGGCGGAGCGAAGAACTGATCCGCATCACGGACAGGCTTTCCACGGATTTCAGGAAGTATTATCTTGGAAAACCGGAGGCGTTTCTGAGCGAGGAACTGATCACGGTCGGCGGGAAGACCTATGAGACCGGTTATACGAGGGAGTATGTCCGCTGCTTAAAGGAGTCGGGTACGCTTCATCAAAATGAGGTCATTACAGGCACCTGCGCCAACACGCTTATGAAGGCAGGAACGGATGAAAGCCTGCTGATCATCTGAAATTGAAAACAGCCATGCTTCTCATGAAGGAAGCCTTGTGAAAGGTCATTCATGGAAGATGGCTGTTATTTTTGTGTATGCAGGAAAAGCCGGACAGTGCTTAAGCCTTTATCAAAGGGCTTCGATATCCCGGATGAGGCGGGATACCTCCTCGTCTGTCGTTGCCCAGCTGGTGCAGAAGCGGACGATCGTGCCGCCTTCAGCTTTTCCGGAGGGCTCAAAGGTATAAGAGGAGGAGAGCTTTTGCATCTGCTCGTCGGTCAGAATGACAAACTGCTGGTTCGTGCAGCTTTCCACGCTGAAGGAGATGCCCTTTTTACGGAACGCTTCCCGGATGCGCATCGCCAGTTCGTCCGCGCGTTTTGTGATCTTAAAGTAGTCCCCGTTTTTAAGCAGGGCGTAAAACTGCAGTCCGAGGATCCAGCCTTTTGCAAGCACGGCGCCGTTCTGCTTCATATAAGCCTTGAAACGTTTCTTTAAGGGATCGGCGTTCAGCACGAGCGCTTCTCCGAACATGGCGCCGTATTTGGTGCCGCCGATGTAGAAAATGTCCGCAAGGCGCGCGAAGTCCCGGAGAGTGACGTCATTTTCCGAAGCGCCCAGGCCATAGCCCATCCTTGCGCCGTCTACGAAAAGGTACATGCCGTACTTGCGGCAGACGCCGCTGATCGCTTCGAGTTCCTTAAGGGAATACAGCGTGCCTTTTTCCGTGGGGAAGGAGATGTAGACGAGCTTGGGCTCGGTCAGATATTCTGCCTCGTTGTCTGCGTAGTAAGCTGCCGCGCATGCTTCGATCTGCTCTGCCGTGATCTTGCCGTCTGTCTCCGGAAGCTCCAGGATCTTGTGTCCGGTGTTTTCCACAGAGGCTGCTTCATGCGCGTTGATATGGCCGGTCGTGGCGCAGATCACGCTCTGCACGGGATTAAGCGCCGCGGAGATGGCGACGAAATTAGCCTGCGTCGCACCCGGGAAGAACCACACATCCGCGTTGGGAGCGCCTGCAAGTTCTTTGATCAGGCCGGCAGCGGCATCGCAGCATTCATCTGTTCCGTATCCGGCGTAGGACCTGCCGCTGATGTCATTCAGCGCCTGCAGTACGCTTTCGTGCGCCAGGTGGTTATAGTCATTGTTGAAGCGAATGATCGTATTATCCATGATATTCTCCATGTACCAAAAGTCTTAAAATAGGAATGCCGGCCTTTTCCCGCACGTGCTTCGAGCCGGCACATTGATTGTACTATCTGTTCCGGCGGCGGTCAACAAAACATCGATGAACGCTTTTCATAAACTGTATAAATAAGGCTGTGCAAGAATATCGTAGGAAAGACTTCACAGATTGTTCAGCAAAATGTTATAGACGAAGACATCGTTTTGGTATAGAATCATGGTATATCAAAAAAAGGACGTGATGACATGAACAGCTCAGAGAATACCCAGGTAATAGAACATATCAAAGATGTCGAACAGCTTAATGTATCTGATGTGCTGGAGCAGGTATATGGTGCGCTGATCGAGAAGGGATATGATCCTATCAATCAGATCGTGGGCTATATCATGTCGGGTGACCCTACCTATATCACCAGCCACAAGAACGCGAGAAGTCTCATAATGAAAGTGGAACGTGACGAGATCATCGAGGAGCTGATGGCGGCTTATGTGGATTCCAGGCTGAGCTGACAGCGGGGAGACCATTTTTACGTAAGCCGGAAGGGTAAACACTAAACACATAAGTTTTGATATACTGCATGCCGCTTGATAACGGCATGCTTTATGTTGTTGTGTAGATTTTTTACACGGAGGATCACATTTGGGAAGACTGATGGGACTCGACTTCGGGTCCAAAACGACCGGGGTTGCTTTAAGCGACCCGACCCAGATGATCGCGTCGCCGCTCGAAACGATCACCCGGGAAAAGGAAGGAAAGATCAGGCCGACGCTCCGCAGGATCACGGAACTTGCGGCTGCGGAAGATGTTGAGCTGATCGTACTCGGCTATCCTTTAAACATGGATGATACAAGGGGCGAAAGAGCGGAAAAAACAGAGGAATTCAAGGCACTTCTGGAGCGCAGGCTGGAGGCGGAACAGCTTTCGGTCCCGGTCGTGCTCTGGGATGAGCGTCTCAGTACCGTGGATGCGGATGAAGTACTGGAAGAGGCCGGCGTTGCGGCTTCCGAGAGAAAGCAGTACATCGATAAGATCGCCGCTGCATTCATACTGGAAGATTATATGAAAAACCGGTAAGTGATCAGGCTGGATGCACTTGCTTTTAAAGACAGAAAGGAAACATCATGGAAGACAATACGATCATTATGACAATGGACGACGGCACCGAGGTTGAGTTTACCGTTCTGGAATCGACCGTATTCGGAGGCAATAATTATATTTTGGTCACAGACGCGCCGGATGACGAGGACGGTCTGTGCTTTGTGATGAAGGAAGTGTCTGATCCGGACGCCGAGGAAGCGGTTTATGAGGATCCGACCGACGAAGAAGCAGATGCTGTGATGGCGATCTTTCAGCAGATGCTGGAGGGAGAAATAGATATCGAAAGATGAGAAAAAAAGAGGAATTAAAGACAATTACGGAAAAGATAAAAAAGAGGTCTTCCGGACAGGCTGCTTCAGCGAAGAAGCCCGAAAAGAAGACCGTGAAAAGGACCGAGAAAAAAGCAGAGAAAAAGACGGAAAAAAAGACCGCAAAGACTGTGGAGAAAAAATCCGGCAAGAAGGCTGAAACAAAGGCCGAGAAGGAAATGGCCGGGAAGGCAAAGACCGCAGCTTTGAAGGATGTTTCCAAGAAAGCAAAAGCAGCCGTGAAGAAGACGGCAGAGAAAAAAGCTGCAGCAGCAGTCAGCAAGAAGCTGCAGCGCAAACAGGAAAACCGGGAGAAGAACCGTCCGTCGCTCTTTACACTTGAAGAGGCCGAGAAGCTGAAGGCGGATAAGATCAACAACATGAAGCAGCCGGCAGCAGAGACTTCGGGCTCAAAAAAAGCCGCGTCTTCCAAAAAGGGCAGAAAGAAAGCGGCGGAGATCCTGCCGATGACGGATGTTATGGATACGGCTGTGCCGGCACCCACCCCGACCCCCGCGGCGGAGTCCGCGGCAGTCATCATGGCAGTCCAGGAGGACCGCCGTCAGCGGGAGCTTTCGAAGCTCGCGAAGAAAAAAGCGGCCTTCATGTCACCCGATCCATCCAGGAAGATCAAGGTCATCATGCTCGGCGGCCTTGAACAGATCGGTATGAACATCACCGCGTTCGAGTCCGAAAACAGCATTGTGGTCGTGGACTGCGGCATGGCGTTCCCGAACGAGGACATGCTCGGCATCGACCTGGTCATCCCGGACATCACCTACCTGAAGGAACGTGCCCAGAAGATCGAAGGCTTTTTCATTACCCACGGTCACGAGGATCATATCGGCGCGCTGCCTTATGTACTGCGGGAGCTGAACGTACCCGTGTACGCGACCAGGCTGACGAGGGCCCTGATCGAAAACAAGCTTCGCGAAGCGGAGCTTCTGGACAGCGCCAAGCTCCGTACCGTTGAGTTCGGCGACTTTGTCGGCGCTGGTGACTTCACGGTGGAGTTTATCAAGACCAACCATTCGATCCAGGACGCGGCGGCACTTGCGATCCATTCTCCGGCAGGCGTGATCCTGCATACCGGAGACTTTAAGGTGGACTATACCCCGGTCTTCGGAGATACGATCGATCTGCAGCGGTTCGCGGAACTCGGCAAAAACGGCGTACTCGCGCTGCTTTGCGATTCGACCAACGCGGTCCGCCAGGGCTTTACCATGTCCGAGCGCACGGTCGGCAGGACCTTTGAAGCGATCTTCGCGGAGCATACGGATAAGCGTATCATCGTGGCGACCTTTGCTTCCAATGTTGACCGCGTACAGCAGGTCATCAACGTGGCGGAAAAGCACGGCCGCAAGGTCGTGATCGACGGCCGTTCCATGATTAATGTCATTGGCACGGCGGCGGAACTCGGCTATATCAAGCTGAAGGAAGGCACCCTGATCGACATTTCCCAGATCCGGAACTACCCGGACGAGAAAGTCGTGCTCATCGTGACCGGCAGCCAGGGCGAGTCCATGGCGGCGCTTTCCCGTATGGCAACAGGCCAGCACCGCAAGGTGTCCTTAAGCGAAAAAGACGTGATCATCATGAGCTCGACACCGATCCCCGGCAACGAAAAGGCGGTATCGCGCGTTATCAACGAGCTTTCACGCAGACACACCAAGGTCATTTACCAGGATACGCACGTTTCCGGACATGCGTGCGTGGAAGAGCTGAAACTGATCTACGCGCTCGTGCATCCGAAGTTCTCGATCCCGGTGCACGGCGAGATCCGGCACCGTCTGGCGCAGCGTGAGATCGCGCTCGCGATCGGCGTCCCGAAGCCCAACATTATCATGGCGGATACCGGCGACGTGATCGAACTTACATCGGAAAGCTGTGAGATCACGGATCATGTCCAGGCTGGCCCTGTCCTCGTGGACGGACTGGGTGTCGGCGACGTCGGAAACATCGTCCTCAAAGATAGACAAAGCCTGTCGCAGAACGGTATTATTATTGTTGTTATGTCGCTGGAGCGCGGTTCCGGCCAGCTGCTCGCAGGCCCGGATATCGTGACCCGCGGGTTCGTCTATGTCAGGGAAAACGAAGACCTGATCGAAGAGGCCAAGAATGTTGTCCTGGCCTCGGTCGACCGCTGTACTTCAAGCCATAATGACGACTGGGCACATATGAAGAACGTGATCCGGGATGATCTCAACAGCTATATATGGCGCAGGATCGGCCGTACGCCGATGATCCTGCCTATCATTTCCGAGGTATAAGTACATGGATAACGAATCCGGCGTAAAAAGAATCGCGGATATACTGAGCGGCTTTGCCGGCAGAGTCATCGTCATCGCGCTGATGGTGCTGGTGATCTTTGTCGCGGTGCGCTTCAGTTTCGGATTTGGCCATTCGATCTTCTACCAGAGCCCTGCGGAGGCTCCGCCCGGAAGAGACGTGGAGCTTACGATCGAAAAGGGCGCATCCATCGATGAACTCGCGGAACAGCTGTATGAAGACGGCGTGATCACTAACGAACTTGCGTTCCGCATCCAGGGAAGGCTGTACAAGGTCAATTTTTATCCCGGCACCTATACGCTCAACACATCCATGACCGTGAAGGAGATCCTGCAGGCAATCGACATGACGGAAGCGGAGTATGAAGAAAGCAAGGCCGCCGCGCAGGCGGCGGGCGAGGGCGCGGACGGCGTCGTCGGCGGAGGTTCCGAGGGTGAATAAAGAACGGATATCCGCATATCTCGCTTCCCTCGAACCGATGGATGATCCGAAGCTGAACCGGCTTCGCGCGTGTGCCGAGGCGGATGGCGTTCCGATCGTCCGAATTGAGACGGAAGCTTTCCTGAGGACGATGGTGAAGGTCTTAAGGCCGCAGAGGGTCCTTGAGATCGGGACGGCCGTCGGGTACAGCAGTATCGTCATGGCGCGGGCCGGCGCCGCATGGATCGACACGATCGAAAACTACGAAAAGCGTATTCCGATCGCGCGCGGCAACATAAAAGACTGCGGACTGGACGGACGGATCCGCCTGCTGGAAGGAGACGCGGGCGATATACTGAAGGAGCTGAAGCAAAGCGGTACGGAAACGTATGACCTCGTCTTTCTTGACGCGGCCAAGGGACAGTACCTCAACTGGCTGCCGGACATCGTCCGGCTGATGCATCCGGGATCGGTGCTGATCACGGACAATGTGCTGCAGGATGAGACGGTGATGGAATCACGTTTTCTCATCCCGAGGCGCGAACGAACGACACATGCCCGCATGCGGGATTACCTATATGAACTGAAACATGACGCGAGGCTGGAGACTTCGGTCATCCCTGCCGGCGACGGCATCAGCCTCAGCGTCCTTCTGGATCCGGAGGATCAATGAAAAAACCCGAACTCCTGCTTCCCGCGGGAAACCTGGACACACTGAAAACTGCCATTGCCTACGGTGCCGATGCGGTCTATATCGGCGGTGAGGCTTTTTCCCTGCGGGCAAAAGCAGACAACTTTGATAAAGAAACCATGACGGAAGCGATTGCCTTTGCGCACGAACGCGACGTGAAGGTCTATGTGACCGTCAACATTTTTGCACACAACGAAGATATCGAAAAGGCCGGACCCTACTTAAGGGAGCTTGCCGGGATTCATCCCGACGCGCTGATCATCTCTGATCCCGGCCTGTTTATGATGGCAAGAGAAATCGCTCCTGAGATCGATATCCATGTTTCAACGCAGATGAACAGCACCAACTACGAGACCTTTCTCTTCTGGCACCGCCTTGGCGCAAAGCGTGTCGTAAACGCCAGGGAGCTTTCGCTAAAGGAGCTGAAGGAGATCCGCGCGAAGATCCCCGGGGATATGGAGATCGAGTCCTTTGTACACGGTGCCATGTGCATCTCGTATTCGGGAAGGTGCCTCCTTTCGGGATATATGACCGGACGGTCCGCCAACCTTGGCGCCTGCACGCATCCCTGCCGCTGGAATTACTCCGTCATGGAAGAAAAGCGTCCGGGCGAGTACTTCCCCGTGGAAGAAGATGAGCGCGGGACCTATATCTTCAATTCTAAGGACCTTTGCATGATCGAACATATCCCGGAAATGATCGAAGCCGGGATCGACAGCTTCAAGGTCGAGGGCAGAATGAAGACGCAGCTCTATGTGGCCGCGGCGGCACGCGCCTACCGCAACGCGATCGATGATTACTTTACTGATCCCGCGCTTTATCAAAAGCGTCTTTCGCTCTATAAAGAGGAGATCGGCAAGTGCACCTACCGTGAGTTTACGACGGGGTTCTACTTCGGCAAGCCTAACGAGGACGCGCAGATCTATGACAGCAACACCTACGTCAGGAACTATACCTTCCTCGGTTCGGTCTCGGCGGTCCTTCCGGACGGCAGGATCCGTATCGAACAGAAAAACAAGTTCTCGACCGGGGATACGATCGAGATCCTGAAAAAGGATCTGACCAGTGTGTTCGCGGAGGTTCTGAAGATACAGGACGCGGAAACGGGCGCGGAGCAGGAAAGCTGCCCGCATTCGAGGCAGCAGCTTCTGATCACGCTGAGCGAAGCCCCCGAAGTCTATGATATACTGTCCGTAAGGACGTAAAGAAACCTGACAGCCGGCGTGGAAACAGCCATCCGGCAGGATCAGATATTGAGGAAAATGAAGGCTCTCGCAACGACATTCTTTTTACTGGCAGGCATCTGTATCGCCTATTTGATGGTGATACTCGGCTACAGCGGCATTGGTACCTCGTACTGGGGTATCTGGCTGTTTTTTGCGCTGCTGTTTATCGTTATGGGAGTTTTTACGCGGCGGGGAAACAGAGACCGTGACGGCATGCCGAGGGCACTGCCGACCTTTATATTTACTTCGTTCGGTTTCGGCGCCGCGGTCTTCGCGCTGATCCTCGGACTGGTCGTCGGTGAAACATACAAGACGCCGGACACGATACCGGATTACTGTATCGTTATGGGCGCGAGAGTTTACTCGGACGGCATTTCCAAAACGTTGATGTACCGCCTTGATAAAGCTGTAGAGCTCTATAAGGAAGACAAGGACACGATCTTTGTCGTGGCAGGCGGACAGGAAAAGGGAGACGCGGTTCCGGAGGCCCTTGCCATGTATAACTATCTGGTCATGAAAGGCGTGCCGGGCAGCAACATGATCATCCAGGCGGGCTCGACCAGCACCGCGGAGATCATCTCCACCGCGCTCCGCCAGATCGTGACGGACTCGGACCGTCGGAAGATCCCGAAGGGCCCGGGAGACAAGGTCTGGGCGGAGGACTATGTGCCTACGATCGGGATCATTACCAGCGACTATCATCTGCTGAGGGCAGTACGGGTCGCGGAAAAGCAGGGCGTCGAAAAGCCTGTGCCGATCGGAGCCGAATCGGACGACATCCTTTTCGTGCATCAGTGTGTGCGGGAGAGCCTTGCATTCGTAAAAGATTATCTGCTCGGCAATTTCAGCATCGATGAAGGCCTGATCGCCTTTGATATAAGCAGAGGATAAAAAAGACCGCGCAGAGCGGGAACCGCCTGCGGTAAACGGGCCGTCGGAATGAAGTGTCGGCCGTGATACAAGATTGGAGAAAGTGATGAACAATACCTACCGTCTGATCGAGACCAGGGAGATCCCGGAGTATTCGGGCACCGGCTGCCTCTATGAGCATGTACAGACAGGGGCAAAGGTCTTTACCCTGAAAAATGACGACAAAAACAAAGTGTTCCTGATCGGATTCAGAACGACGCCTAAGGATTCGACCGGTGTCGCGCATATCATGGAACATTCCGTGCTTTGCGGCTCTGCGAAGTACCCGATCAAGGATCCGTTTGTAGAGCTTGCAAAGGGATCGCTTAACACCTTCCTGAACGCGATGACCTATCCGGATAAGACGGTCTATCCCGTCGCTTCGGTCAATGACAAGGACTTTATGAATCTGATGGATGTCTATCTTGACTCCGTCTTCCATCCCAATGTCTACATGGAGCCCAAGATCTTCCGGCAGGAGGGCTGGCATTATGAACTTGAAAATGCCGGAACGCCCGAAGAGGAGCTGCGCTTAAACGGCGTCGTATATAACGAGATGAAGGGCGCGTTTTCCAATCCCGACTCGGTGCTTGAGCGCTATACGCTCCGCTCGCTTTTCCCGGATACGACGTACGCCAACGAATCCGGCGGTCTTCCATCGGATATCCCGGAGCTGAGCTACGAGGAGTTCCTGGATTTCCACAGGCGCTATTATCATCCGTCCAATTCCTATATCTACCTGTATGGTGATATGGATATGGAGGAAAAACTCGAGTGGATCGATGAGAACTATCTGAACGAATATGAGCGGATCTCGATCGATTCCCATATCGACCGGCAGCAGCCCTACGCAGAGACGAAGTTTGATAAAGAGTACTATGCGGTGGGTGCCAATGAACCCCTGGAGCATAAGACCTACCTTTCCGAGAACTTCGTCATCGACGACGCGCAGGACCAGGAGACTCTGCTTGCATGGGAGGTGCTGGAGTTTGTTCTCTTAAGCTCCCCGGGAGCTGTCTTAAGAGAGGCGCTGATCAAAGCCGGCATCGGCGAGGATATCTACGGCGGGTACAGCGGTGAGATCCGCCAGCCGTATTTTACAGTCATAGCCAAAAATACCGATGAGGACAAGCTGGAGCTGTTCCGCCGGATCATCCGGGATACTCTGACCGATCTGGTCGAACGGGGCATCAGTAAAAAGAGCCTGACCGCGGCGCTCAACTTCCTGGAGTTTAAATACCGGGAGGGTGACTTCGGCACCATGCCACAGGGACTTTCTTTAGGCCTCGGCATGTTCGGCTCATGGCTCTATGACGAGAGTCCTTATACCTATCTTTACTACAACGACGCCTTTGCTTCGCTGAAGAATAAGATCGACAGCAGCTATTTTGAAGATCTGATCCGTACCCATATCCTGGAGAATCGTTTCTCCGCAGTGGCGGAGATCCTGCCGAAACAGGGACTGACGGATGAAGAAGACACCGCTCTGAAGAAGAAGCTGGCCGATTATAAGGACAGCCTGAGCGCGGCGGAAAAGGAGGATCTCGCACTGGAGACGCTGGCGCTCAAGGCCTACCAGCAGGAGCCGGACACGCCGTTTAATATCGCGAAGCTTCCGGTGCTCCAGATCAGCGACATCGATAAGGAAGCCGATCATGTCAATGCCCGGCGTGAAGGAGATATCATCTGGTCCGAGGCGGATACCCACGGCATCGCATACATGCGCATCCTCTTTGATACCTCTGGACTCAGTGAAGAAGAGCTGCAGTATGCTTCCTTCCTCAAAGACATTTTCAGTGAGATGGATACCACTGAGCACAGCTACAGCGACCTCTTTGATGAGATCCTGCTGAACACCGGCGGCATTTCCTTCTCCGGGGAAGCATATGCCTCCCGTGATGATGCCGGTTCCGTCGGATACAAAGGCATTGTCAGTGCGGAACTGCGTACGCTGAAAGATAAGATTGCTGCCGGATTTGCGCTGGCGGAGGAGATGATCAACCACACGATACTGGACGATCCGGAACGTATGATGGAGCTGATTCTCGAGGCTAAGAGCCGGATGCAGGTCAGGATCGATTCTACGATGCATATGACGGCGGTCGTGAGAGCTTCCTCTTATTTCAGTGATACCCAGCGTTATTCCGATCTTGTCGGCGGCATCGCGTACAATGATTTCGTTAACGCCGTGAGCAAAGCGACGAGGGATGAGGAAGAAATGAAGCGCTTCATTGGGGCGCTGCAGAGCGTGGGAGAAAAACTCTTTACGCGTGAAAATGTCAGCTTTGCGCTCTACGGCGACGCGGAGATGAAGGCGGCAATGGAAAAGGCTGCAAAAGACTTTAAGGAAAAGCTTCGTGAAGGCGGAGAGACCTGTTTCACAGGCAGCGCCATCTCGGCGGTCGGTTATCTGAACGAAGGCTTCAAGTCCAGCTCGCAGGTCAACTATGTGGCCAGATGCGGCAATTACGCGGAAGCCGGCCTGCCCTATAACGGCGCATTGCAGGTTCTTCGGATGATGCTGAACTACGAGTATCTTTGGACCAACCTGCGTGTCCTCGGCGGCGCGTACGGATGCATGTCCGGATTTGCCAGGGGCGGAAGAGCGTATCTGGTATCCTACCGTGATCCGCAGATCACAAAAACAAACGACATCTATGAACAGCTGCCTGAGTATGTGGAAAACTGGGAGGGCGACGAGGATACCGTACGCAAGTACATCATCGGCGCAATCTCTGTCATGGACCGTCCTCTGCAGGCATCAGCCATGGCCATTACACAGCTGTCCAACTATTACTGGCGCATGACGGATGCGGAACTGCAGAAGGACCGCGATGAGGTCTTAAGCTGCACACCGGAAACCATCCGGGGCTTTGCGGCTTATATCCGGGCACTCCTTGCAAAGGGCGGCATCTGCACGCTCGGAAATGCTGCACAGATTGAAAAGCAGGCGGAACTCTTCAAATCGACGAGGGAGCTCTATTGATATGAAATCAGGATATGTTGCGCTGGTCGGACGCCCGAATGTCGGCAAATCAACGCTGATGAACCGTCTCATCGGGCAGAAGATCGCGATCACATCGGACCGGCCCCAGACAACGAGAAACCGGATCGAAACAGTATATACGGATGACCGGGGGCAGATCATCTTTATGGATACGCCCGGTATCCACAAGGCGAAAAACAAGCTGGGAGAGTATATGGACGCCGTCGCGGAGCGCGCTTTTGCGGATGCGGACATGATCCTCTGGCTGGTGGAGCCGACGACCTATATCGGAGCCGGCGAGGAGCGGATCGCGGAACTGATCAACCGGATCAATAACGGTAAAAAGCCGGTGCTGCTTGTCGTCAACAAGGCGGACACCGTGAAGACGGATGAAGAACTGCAGGCATCCCTCGACGCCTACCGTGAAAAGTGCAGTTTCAATGATGTCATCGTCGTTTCTGCGGTCACGGGACAGAACGAAGAAAAGCTGATGGATACGATCTTTTCGTATCTGACGGACGGACCGATGTACTATGATGAGGAGACGGTCACGGAGATCCCGCTGCGCACGATCGCGGAGGAACTGATCCGCGAACAGATGCTGAAGCTTCTCAGCGATGAGATCCCGCACGGCGTGGCGGTCACGATCGAGAAGTTCCATGAACGCCGTGCAGGCCTCTATGATATCGAGGCGGACATCATCTGCGAGCGCGACTCCCATAAGGGCATCATCATCGGCAAGGGCGGCAGTATGCTTAAGAAGATCGGCTCCGCCGCGCGTGTGGAGATCGAAGAGCAGCTCGGCGCGCAGGTCAATCTCAAGCTTTTCGTGAAGGTGCGGAAGAACTGGCGCGACAATGAGAACTTTGTGCGCAGCTTCGGGTATGATCTTCGGAAGATGTAATGGAAGAACTGACTGTTAAAGGAATCATACTGGCGACGGCGCCGCAGGGTGAGTACGGCAGGCGCATCAATCTGCTGACGGACCGGCTGGGACGGATCACTGTGTTTGCGTCCGGCGCAGCGAAGGCAGGCTCGCATATTATCGGGTCGACAAGGCCGCTGACATGTGCCGAGTTTGACCTTGCGAAGGGCAGGAGCGCCTGGAATCTCCATTCGGTGCGGGTCATCGAGTCCTTTGAAGAGCTTCCGCTCGACATGGACGTATCGTTTTACGCGGCCTATGTCCTGGAACTGGGAGATTATTTTTCCGAGGCAGGGATGCCGGAGGAAGAGTCGAAGGCCCTGCTCAATCTGATGTATGTGACGCTTCTGGCGTTGAAGCAGAAAGCGCTTTCGCCTGCGCTCATCCGGCGGATCCTGGAGCTGCGGCTCCTGAAGCTGCAGGGCGAGTATACCATGACCCCGCCCGGAGACGCGGACGCGGATGCGGTAAAGCTCTGGCAGCATGTACTCAGTTCCTCCCTTACCGGCCTGTATGATCCCGGGCGGATCAGGGAAGCAGGAGGGGCGGACGGGGAAGACGCATTTATGGAAAGCTCCGCGATCCTTTTTACGCGTCAGATCAGTCATCATTTCCGGTCATCGGATATATTGCAGGAACTTTGATTTTAGGGTATACTTAACAAGTTAATTTATCATAATTACTTTATTTAATGAGGGTCAGCAAATGGACAGAACAAAGATCAAAATGGACGATATCATTGCTCTTTGCAAAAACCGCGGTTTCATCTATCCGGGTTCGGAGATCTACGGCGGACTTGCAAACACCTGGGATTACGGCAATCTCGGTGTCGAGCTGAAGAATAACGTAAAGAAGGCATGGTGGAAGAAGTTCGTAGAGGGCTCCAAGCTCAACGTAGGCGTTGACTGCGCGATCCTGATGAACCCGCAGACCTGGGTGGCTTCCGGCCATCTGGCAGGTTTCTCCGATCCGCTGATGGACTGTAAGTCCTGTAAGGAGCGTTTCAGAGCCGATAAGCTCATTGAGGATTTCTGTGCCGAGAACGGCATCGAGCTTGCCAACAACTCCGCGGACGGCATGAGCCAGGAAGAGATGCAGCAGTTCATCGCGGACCACAAGGTTCCGTGTCCTTCCTGCGGCGCGCACAACTGGACCGACATCCGCAGCTTCAACCTGATGTTCAAGACTTTCCAGGGCGTTACCGAGGACGCAAAGAACACCGTTTATCTGCGTCCGGAGACTGCGCAGGGCATCTTCGTCAACTTCAAGAACGTGCAGCGTACTTCCCGTAAGAAGCTCCCGTTCGGTATTGCGCAGATCGGTAAGTCTTTCCGTAATGAGATCACCCCGGGCAACTTCACATTCCGTACCCGTGAGTTCGAGCAGATGGAGCTGGAGTTCTTCTGCAAGCCGGATACCGATCTGGAGTGGTTTGCTTACTGGAAGGCATTCTGCATCAAGTGGCTCAAGGATCTCGGCCTGAAGGATGACGAGCTGAGAGCGCGTGATCACAGCCCGGAGGAGCTTTCCTTCTACTCCAAGGCGACAACGGACCTGGAGTTCCTCTTCCCGTTCGGTTGGGGCGAGCTTTGGGGCATCGCTGACAGAACAGACTACGACCTGACCCAGCACATGAACCATTCAAAGGAAGACCTGACCTACAATGACGACGAGACCGGCACCAAGTACGTTCCGTACGTTGTAGAGCCGTCACTCGGCGCGGACCGTGTAACGCTGGCATTCCTTTGCGCGGCATATGATGAGGAAGAGCTTGAGGGCGGCGACAAACGTACCGTCATGCACTTCCATCCGGCACTTGCTCCGGTCAAGATCGCGGTCCTGCCGCTTTCCAAGAAGCTCAACGAGAGCGCCGAGACGGTCTTCGATATGCTTCTTGACAAGTACTACTGCGAGTTCGATGACCGCGGAAGTATCGGTAAGAGATACCGCAGACAGGATGAGATCGGCACGCCGTTCTGCATCACCTATGACTTCGAGTCCGAAGAAGACGGTGCTGTTACGATCCGTCATCGCGACAGCATGGAGCAGGAGAGAGTCAAGATCGCCGACCTGATGTCCTATTTCGAGGGCAAGTTTGATTTCTGATAAAAGATACCGGGCAGCAGCGCTGCCATGGAGTTTTGCATGAAGCTTTTTACCAGGATCGCCATTGCTATCTTTATATCAACGATCGTTCCGATCCTGCTGTTGTTCCTTGTGATCAACGGCAGGATCACTTATGAAGCCAATATATTCATTATGCTTGCCATCGGACTGGCGATGCTTTCCTGGATCTATTCGTCCATCGTCAGGCCGCTGGAAAAGCTCCGTAAAGCGACAGAACACATCAAAAACGGCAACTTGGAGTTTACGCTGGATGTGGATACAGACGATGAGATCGGTGAGCTGACCGCGGACTTCGAGGACATGCGGATCCGGCTGAAGGAGTCCCAGGAGCAGAAACTGGTCAGTGACCGCGAGTCCAAGGAACTGATCAGCAACATTGCGCATGACTTAAAGACGCCGATCACAACGATACGGGGCTATGCCGAGGGCATCCTGGACGGTGTCGCCAAGACGCCGGAGATGCAGGATAAGTACGTCAGGACGATCTACAATAAGTCCGTGGAGATGACCGGTCTGATCGAGGAGCTGACCTTCTACTCGAAGATCGACACCAACCGCATTCCCTACAACTTCACCAAGCTGGTCGTCAAAGAGTACTTTGATGACTGCGCCGATGATATCCTTCTGGATATGGAAGGAAAGGGGATCCGCTTTGATTATCACTGCGGGGTCGGCACGGATGTCGAGGTCATCGCAGATCCGGAGCAGCTGCATAAGGTCATCAACAACATTGTCGGAAACTCTGTAAAATATATGGCGAAGGATCCGAAGGTCATCACAATGGAAGTGACGGATATCGGCGACTTCATTCAGTGCGATCTGACGGACAACGGCAAGGGCGTCGCGAAGAAGGATCTGACCCTGATCTTCGAGCGCTTCTATAGAACGGATGCCAGCCGCAACTCCGCGCAGGGCGGCAGCGGTATCGGCTTAAGTATCGTCAAGAAGATCGTGGAGGATCACGGCGGAAGGATCTGGGCTTCCTGTGAGGAGGGCCAGGGCCTGTCAGTTCATTTTATTTTGAGAAAGTATATCGAGGCGGGGTATCATGGCTAAACGTATTCTGATCATTGAAGATGAAGTAAGTATTGCAGAGCTGGAGAAGGACTATCTGGAGCTGTCGGGCTTTGAAGTAACCATGAAGAACGACGGAACGGAAGGCCTGTCCGAGGCGCTCAATAATGATTATAACCTGATCCTGCTGGACATCATGCTTCCGGGCACGGACGGTTTTGAGATCCTGAAGCGCGTCCGAGAGGTTAAGGATACGCCGATCCTGATGGTCACGGCAAAGAAAGAGGACATCGACAAGATCCGGGGTCTGGGTCTCGGCGCGGATGATTATATCACGAAGCCGTTCTCTCCGTCGGAGCTGGTTGCGAGAGTCAAGGCGCACTTAAGCCGTTTTGAAAGACTGACAGGATCCGAGACGCGCGGAAACGAGATCGAGATCCGCGGGCTGAAAATCGATAAGACGGCCCGCCGCGTGTGGGTCGACGGCGTAGAGAAGCAGTTTACGACCAAGGAGTTTGACCTGCTGACATTCCTTGCGGAGCATCCGAACCATGTCTATACAAAGGAAGAGATCTTCCGCGAGGTATGGGATATGGATTCTGTCGGAGATATTGCGACCGTAACCGTACATATCAAAAAGATCAGAGAGAAAATCGAGTACAACACTGCAAAGCCTCAGTATATCGAAACGATCTGGGGCGTCGGTTACCGATTCAAGATGTAATGATCCAACATCCGATACCAGCATTATATGATCACGAGAGCCGGGTTCTGATACTCGGCTCTTTTCCGTCGCCCAAGTCCAGGGAGGCAGGTTTCTTCTACGGTCATCCCCAGAACCGGTTCTGGAAGGTGATGGCGGAGGTGCTCCAGTGGGACGGCATCGCCGCGGGGGCAGCACCGGCAGGAGGGGCGTATGTCCCGCAGACAGTGGAGGAAAAACGACTGATGCTGCATTCCTCCCATATCGCCGTCTGGGATACGATCGCTTCCTGCGAGATCACGGGAGCCTCCGATGCCAGCATCACCGACGTGACGCCCAATAACCTTTCCGTCATCCTGAACGCGGCGGACATCCGGGAGATCTTTTGCAACGGGGCAAAGTCCTGGGACCTCTATATGAAGTATATCTACCCTCTCAACGGTAGAAGGCCGGTGAAGCTTCCATCCACGAGTCCTGCCAATGCAGCCTGGTCCGTAAAGCGGCTTACGGATGCCTGGAATGTGATCCGCGAAATGCTGTAAAGCGGCATATAAGATCGTTATAGGCGGACTATAAAAAACGTAAATACTCCAAAGCGGGATTTTGTGATATAGTGAGGTCGGATGAAACCCTGTTGTTCAGTGTTGAAGGGACGCATCCATAACATAGTATGATTGAAAGAGGAGAACGGATCTTATGTATGAGACAGTGATCACCTTAAAGGATATTCAGGAAGCAAGAGAGCGTATCACGCCCTACATCCGCCGCACCCCGCTGCTCGACCAGACAGCGATGAATGACGAAGTCGGCTGCAGGATCTACCTGAAGCCCGAAATGCTCCAGTATGTCGGGGCTTTCAAACTGCGCGGCGCACTCAACAAGATCCTTTCCCTGAGTGAAAAAGACCGGCAGAGAGGCATCATCACCAGTTCCTCCGGCAACCATGCGCAGGCCTGCGCTTTCGCGGGCCAGCTGCTGCATTGTCCGGTGGTCGTGGTCATCCCGGAGGATGCGCCGCAGATCAAGATCGACAATGCGCGCGCCATGGGAGCTGAGGTCGTGCTTTGGGAGCGGACTTATGATGCCCGGTGGGCCAAGATCGCGGAGCTTGTAAAGGAGCATGACTACGTTATCGTCCACCCGTATGAGGATCCCATGGTTATGGCCGGACAGGGAACGCTGGCGCTCGAGGCACTCGATGACCTTCCGGATATGGATACGATCCTGGTGCCGATCGGCGGAGGCGGACTGATATCCGGCGTCGCAACGGCTATCAAGGAGTCCAACCCGAAGATCCGTGTCATCGGTGTCCAGGCGGCTGCAAGCGCTGCATACTATGAGAGCCGCAAAGAAGGCAAATGTGTCGGCGTAGAGCCGCTCGCGACCGTTGCCGACGGCTTAAGCTGCCGCAGGGCAAGCGAGATCAACTTCTCCGTCATTGAAAAGTACGTGGATGAGATCGTAACGGTAGAAGAAGAGGATATCGTAAAGGCAGTACGCGTTGTCGCGAACCGCGCGAAGCTGATCGCGGAGCCTTCCGCATGCGTCGGGGTTGCGGCGCTGCTTTCCGGAGCAGTCAAAGTGCGCCCGGACGAGAAGGTCGTCAGCGTACTTTCCGCAGGCAACTGGAACATCGAAGATATCGGCAGGATCTATATCGGGGAAGCAGGACGCAGCGTGGTCTGATTTCCCACAAATCGTGAATTGGAAAATGAAGAAGGACCGGCAGGGATCAGTAAGATCTGACCTGCCGGTTTTTTTTTCAGAAAACAATATCAACAGGCTCTCAAATCAGTATGCGGTACAGAAATGATGCGGTAATGCGTTAAAAACAGCGTTTCTTATGGTATACTTATAGACAACAGTTTCCGGTCTCCGGGATCTGGTTTGTATTTATGATTACTGGAACAGAAACGGAGAATACGCACAGATGAAAATCCTCAAAGCTGTGTTCAGCAGGCTGACCTTTATGATCATCATGGTCATCCTGGAACTGAGCATCATCATGCTGGTTTTTTACAGGTTTAAGGAACATGCGACATGGATCACGGAAGTTTTAAGGATCTTAAGTGTGACCGTCGTATTATATATCGTCAAGAACAGCCGGCACCTGTCCGCGGATATGATATGGATCCTGCTGATATTGCTCGCACCGGTTCCGGGAACGGCGATCTACCTGCTGCTCGGCGCAAACAAGCTGTCCTCCCCGACCTTCCACAACATTGTCCGGAAGACGGGAGAAACGGCAGTGCACTATAAACAGGACGAGGAAGTCATGCAGGAGCTGAGCCGCTCAGCCCCTGACCTGAAGGGACAGTTCAACTTTATTTCGCGCGCTTCGGGGTATCCTTTTTACCGCAATGCGGAATTTGACTATTATGATCTCGGGGATACCGGATTCCCGGTGATGCTGGAAGAGATGCGAAAAGCCGAGAAGTTTATCTTCCTGGAGTATTTCATTATAAAGGAAGGCGTGGTCTGGAACAGTATGCTGGAGATCCTTGAGCAGAAGGCTGCGCAAGGCCTGGATGTGCGTGTCCTTTACGATGATCTCGGGTCTTTCTTCACACTTCCTGCCAGCTATGCCTATAAGCTCGAGGAAAAAGGTATCAAAGCGGTCCCGTTCAACCGGATCAACCCGATCATCGGCGCAATCGCCAACCACCGGGATCACCGCAAGATCCTGGTCATCGACGGCAAAACCGCCTTCTCCGGCGGCATCAATCTGGCGGATGAATACATCAACAGGATAGTCAAATTCGGACATTGGAAAGACAATGTGATACGTGTTAAGGGAGAAGCGGTCTGGTCGTTTACGCTCATGTTCCTTTGCCACTGGAACGCGCTCCGCCCTACGGATGCATCCTACGATGCTTTCCGCGCCCAGGTTCCGGAAGTGGATGCTGCCTCATGTGACGGCTATATCGCGCCGTACGGCGAAACGCCTCTGGACAGCGAGATCACGGCCCAGAATATCTACATGAACATGCTGGACCAGTCCAACGACTACTGCTATATCTATACGCCGTATCTGATCATTGATACGGAAATGATCAACGCTTTGATCCTGACAGCGAAACGCGGCGTAGATGTGCGCATCGTAACGCCCGGCATCCCGGATAAGTGGCTGATCTGGCAGATCACAAGGTCATACTATAAGCCACTGATCAGGGGCGGCGTAAAAATCTTCGAGTACACGCCCGGCTTTGTGCATTCCAAGGTATTCCTTTCGGATGACCGCGCCGCGGTCGTGGGTACCATCAATCTGGACTATCGGAGTCTGTACCTTCATTTTGAAAACGGCACATATATTTACGGAAGCGAAAAGATCAAGGATATCCGGGCGGATTTTGAGAAGACGTTTACGGTATCGAGACAGATCGATGAAGATGATTGCGCCCGTTACATGATCACAGAGTTCCTGATGTCGGCACTGCGTGTTCTGGCACCGCTGCTATAACAAATGTGAAGCATGGCGCGGCGCGGTACCCTTCGGGGCCGCCGGCTCGGGCGCTGCCTGCCGGCTTTATGCGCCTACGCCGCCGGCGCCCGAAATCCACGCCGCGCTCATACCAATTTGCGTTCTTGGGCCGATACCATTCCGGGTGGATGGCTAACTGTTATTCTAAGAAAAAAGCCTGCGGCATCCCGCAGGCTTTGAAAATCAGTTGATTATGATCAGTGGATCAGTGTGTTCATCAGCAGCACAGTGATGCAGCAGCCGAGCTCTACGACAAAGAGGTTGCCGCTTACCCAGGCGAGGATGATGCCGACGATAAAAGCAGCGCCGCCGTAAAGCAGGCTGGACGTGGACGTCAGGATCGCCGGGAAGGTCATGACCGCCAGCGTGACATAGGGTACATAGTACAGGAAGGACCGGAAGAAACGGTTGGTGATGGGCTTCCGGAGCAGTGTCAGCGGCAGTACGCGGATCAGATAGGTGACCAGTGCCATGAAGATGATATAGGTATAATAGCTGTGTTTCATCTTATGATTCCTCCATGGATTCGGAGCGGATCTCCTGTGCGGGCTCATCCTTCAGGGGGAAGAGCAGCGCGACTGCAGTCGCGATGATGATCGTCAGGATCAGCGTCCTGGTACCGGATGAGATCGATGCGGTCAGCGGCCAGATGGAAACCAGCAGGCTCAGCAGGAAACTGACTGCTACAGAACCGAGGACGACGGGATCCTTCTTTCCGGGCGGAATGATGATCGCGAGGAACATGCCGAAAATGGCAACATTCAAAGCCTCGGAAAGAACCACCGGGAGAACATTTCCGGCGTAGACGCCGAAGGCTGTACCGAGAGCCCAGAGCGGGATACTTGTTAAAAAGGCGCCGTACATGTAGGCAGGATTGAGCCAGCCCTTGGAAGCGATCCCGAGTCCGAAGAGTTCATCGGTAAGACCGAAGCCAATCGTGAGACGATGGAACAGCGTGGCCGTCGGCGCAAAACGCTGGCTTAAGGCAAAGCTCATCAGCAGATATCTGGCGTTTGCGACGCAGATCATGAGTGCCAGTTCGATAAATCCTGCCTGCTCCGCGGAAAGAACGATGCCTGCGTACTCACCGGAAGAGGAAACATTTAAAAGGCTCAGCAAAAAGCCCTGAAAAACCGTATAGCCGACATTACCCGCGGCAATACCGAGAGAAAAGGATACCGCAAAATAACCGAGGCCGATCGGGATCGCGTCCCGCATGCCCCGGAAGAATGGGCTTAATGATTCGTGGATCTCGTCACCGGGAGCAGGTGCCTTGCCGTTCTTACCCATGTTGCCTCCTCAAAAAAAGTGAGTGTTTTTTATTGGGAAATCTGATAAGATATTAAATCTAATCCAGTATACCCTATGAAAAATAAAAGTAACACTTATTCTACCGAAAATCTTTTTTTTAAGCAACGAAACCTGATGCGAAATCATGTATCTTAGAGAATACATTTGCAGACGAAAGAACAACTTGACTTTTAAATACTTTAGCGTGATAATGTGGTAACATGATACCACGATAAATTATAGTATTTTTATACCAGCATTTGCGGGAGATATAAAACGGCCACGCCTGAAAGAGAGAACATGGACTACAGAGAATCGGTTTTAAAAAGTGAAGAAAAAACGGTATTTTTGCTGCGGAGCCTGTATCAGAGCTTCGGATACCGTCAGTATAAGATGAGCAAGTTTGAAGAGTATGACCTGTATGCGGGCAATAAGGACTTTCTGATCTCCGACAACATTATTACATTTACGGATACCAACGGCAGACTGATGGCGCTGAAGCCTGATGTGACGCTTTCCATCGTACGAAACACGAAGGATACGGACGGCTCCGTCAGCAAGGTCTTTTATGATGAAAATGTCTACCGCATCCCGAAGGGATCCCATGCTTATAAGGAGATCCTGCAGGCGGGCCTTGAGTGTATCGGCGAGATCGACAATTACTGTCTCGGAGAAGTCCTGTATCTTGCGTCGGCCAGCCTCGCCGCGATCTCACAGGGATATCTTCTGAACATTTCACACCTCGGGATCATTTCCGGCCTGCTGAATGATATGGCGCTTTCACCGGAGCAGAGCCAGGCCGCGCTCCGGCTGATTGGCGAGAAGAACATGCATGAGCTGAAACGGCTCTGTGAGGCGGCCGGATGCAGTGCCGCCGATATCACCCGCCTGATCCGGGTCGTCAGCACGAACGGCGCGCCGGAAGATGTGCTGCCGGTGCTTGCGGAATGCGGCTGTGATGCGGAAGCCGTCCGCCAGCTTGAAGAACTCTGCCGGATCCTTCGTTCGGCCGGGGAAGCGGACCATATCGTCATCGATTTTTCCGTGGTCAACGACATGAGCTATTATAACGGCATCGTGTTCAGAGGGTACATCGAGGGCGTGCCGAACGGTATTTTGTCCGGTGGCCAGTATGACAAGCTTCTCCGCAAGATGGGCAGAAAGGCCCGCGCAGTTGGCTTTGCGGTCTATCTCGACTTCCTGGAGCGCTTCTATGAGCAGGAACCGGATCTCGATGCGGACGTCGTTCTCCTTTACACGCCGGAAACGGATCAGGAGATCCTGTTCCGGGCGGTCAGGCAGCTGACAGCGGAGGGACTGAGAGTAACGGCGCAGAAGGAATTGCCGAAAAAGCTCCGTTATGGACGCGTTATGAGGATCAATCCGGAAGGAGTACTGGAAACATGCTGAATGTCGCGCTGCCAAAGGGCAGACTTGGAGAAAAGGTATACGACATGTTCGAGAAGGCGGGTTATGAATGCCCGTCGATCCGCGAGAAGAACCGCAAGCTGCTGTTCACCAATGAAGAAAAAGGGATCTGCTATTTCTGGGTAAAACCCTCCGACGTAGCGATCTATGTTGAACGCGGCGCGGCGGATATCGGCGTGGCAGGCAAGGACATCCTGCTTGAGTACGAGCCGGAGGTCTACGAGCTTTTGGACCTGGACATCGGCAAATGCATGATGGCTGTGGCGGCCCCGAATGACTATATAGACCGGCCGCAGCGGACCTTAAGGGTCGCGACCAAGTTCGAGAGGATCGCGGCAGACTACTATGCCTCCATCGGCAGGGACATCGACATCATCCATCTGAACGGTTCGATCGAGCTGGCTCCGCTGCTGGGACTGTCGGACGTCATCGTGGATATCGTCGAAACGGGATCGACGCTGAAAGCAAACAACCTCTCCGTCGTGGAGCGGATCGTGGATATCAGCGCCCGCTTCATCGCCAACAAGGCTTCCTATGAGTTTAAGAAAAATGAGATCAGCCGTGTCACGGAGGCGCTGGCAAAGCAGCTTTAAACGCCGTTACCGGAGCTGAAAGGGGAATTTGAAGGATATGATCAGGATACTGAGATATGGGGAAGTGGATACGCAGGATCTGTTCATCCGTAAGGATGTTCTGAACAATGTTGCCGATACGGTAGCGGAGATCCTGGACAATGTAAAACAAAACGGGGATGCTGCCCTGAAGATGTATAACGAGAAGTTTGACGGTGTAAAAACCGACGCGCTGCAGGTCTCGGAGGAAGAGATGGAAGAAGCGCTCGGCATCGTGGAGCCGGAGTTTCTCGAAGTACTGGAGCGCTCCGCGGCGAACATCCGCGCCTTTCACAGCCGGCAGGTCAGGAACAGTTTCATCCTCAACGAAAAGGACGGCGTGATCATCGGACAGAAGATCATGCCAATCGAACGGGTGGGCATGTATGTTCCGGGAGGAACGGCGCCGCTTTCGTCTACAGTCCTGATGGACGCGATCCCGGCCGCGATCGCGGGCGTAAAAGAGATCGTGATGGTTTCCTCGCCCGGAAAGGACGGAAAGATCAATCCGTACATCCTGGCAGCTGCCAGGGTGGCCGGTGTCGGCCGGATCTTTAAGACCGGCGGCGCGCAGGCAATTGCCGCTCTTGCGTTCGGCACGGAAAGTGTACCGAAGGTGGATAAAATCGTCGGCCCCGGAAGCGCCTATGTGGCAGAAGCCAAGAAACAGGTCTACGGCAAGGTGTCGATCGATATGATCGCGGGACCGAGTGAGATCCTGGCGATCGCGGACGGAAAAACCGAGCCGCGTTATATCGCGGCGGACATGCTTTCCCAGGCAGAACATGACTATAACGCGACAGCCGTACTGGTTACAGACTCCGAAGAACTGGCGCTGAAGGTCAGGGATGAGATCGAAGTACAGGTAAGGCAGCTGGAACGCTGTGAGATCGCGTCGGCGTCCATCGACGCGAACGGCAAGATCATCGTCGTGGACGACCTTCTTCAGGGCATCGAGATCGCAAATGAGATCGCTCCCGAACATCTGGAGCTCTGCGTGGACAACCCGTTCGATTACCTGGACAAGATCAAACATGCAGGCTCGGTCTTCCTCGGCCGCAACTGCCCGGAGGCCCTCGGCGACTACTATGCCGGACCGAACCATACGCTGCCTACGAGCGGCACCGCGCGGTTCTTCAGTCCGCTCTCCGTAGATGACTTTGTCAAGAAAATGCAGTATACTTATTATTCAGCAGATGCACTTGACGCGGTCGCGGATGACATCGCGCTGTTTGCGCGCAAGGAAGGCCTCACCGGCCACGCGCGCAGTGTACTGATCCGCAGCGAAGACCGCAGATAAAAAACACTTTGCTATGAGAAAGAGTCCGAGGGACTCAAGCGAATATGACGCATGCATGGCCGGCGATGCTCAAGCTGTGAAGAATGACTGTATTACACGATCCTCTGGCCGCCGCAGGCGGAACATGAGGTCGTGTATAGGTCAGGCGAACAGTTGAGCGAGCCGCCCGCGCGGCGTCTTACCTGAGCGTGAGCCCCGGACTCTTACGAAAAAAATAAGGAGACATTGCCATGAGCAGATACGCAAACACTCTGACCGAGGCTATCATGCCGTATACACCCGGCGAGCAGCCGCAGGACCAGCAATACGTGAAACTGAATACCAACGAGTCACCGTTTCCGCCTTCAGAAAAGGCCATGGAGTATGCGAAGGAAAACCTGCGCTCCCTGAACCTGTATCCGGATCCTACGGCGGCAGAACTGCGCAGCGCGGTTGCTATGAGCTGTCAGTCAGTCCGTGAAGAAGTGGTACTCGGTAATGGCTCCGATGAACTCCTGTACTTTGCGTTCAAAGCATTCGGAAGCACCAGACGTCCGATCGTTTCAGCGGATATAACGTACGGGTGCTATCCTGTTTTTGCGGCGGCGCTCGGACTTCCTTACGAAGAAGTACCGCTGGATGAAGGCTTCGGCATCTGCGTGGATGATTATCAGGACAGACACGGCGTGATCGTTATCGCCAATCCGAACGCGCCGACCGGACGCGCTCTTGAGATGAAGGAGATTGACCGTCTGATCGCGTCTCATCCGGATGATGTTATTATCGTGGATGAGGCTTATGTGGATTTCGGCGGGACCAGCGTACTGCCGCTGACCAAGAAATATGACAACCTCGTCGTGATCCAGACGTTTTCCAAGTCCCGCTCTATGGCGGGTGCCAGACTCGGCTTTGCGGTGGCGGACCGCCGTCTGATCAGTGATATTAACAAGGTACGCAATTCCTTCAACCCCTATAACATCAACTCCATGACCATGAGTCTCGGACTTGGGACGCTGAAGGACAGGAACTATACCTATGCCAACTGCCGTACGATCGAGAAAAACAGAAAGTATACAGTTGAAGCGCTGACCGAACTCGGTTTTAAGGTGCTCGATTCCAAGGCGAACTTCATCTTCGCGACTCATCCTGAGATCGGCGGACAGGAGCTTTACGTTGAGCTTAAGAAGCGCGGCGTTCTGGTCAGGCATTTTGATAAGGAACGTATCCGTGACTATAACCGTATTTCCATCGGTACAAAAGAACAGATGGATGCGTTGCTGGAGAAGCTGCGGGAGATCCTGGGTTGATCATTATCCCCGATACTCTTGTGTACATGTCTCTGACCGGAGGAAACTGCTATGAGAAAAGCGGAAATCTTACGCAACACCGCGGAAACCAACATTCAACTGAAGCTGGATCTTGACGGAACCGGCAGATCGGAGATTTCGACCGGCGTCGGCTTTATGGATCATATGCTGACCCTGTTTGCGAAGCACGGCAGATTTGACCTCAGTGTCTGCTGCGAGGGCGATACCGTAGTCGATGATCATCATTCAGTGGAAGACATCGGCATTTGTCTTGGCAAAGCGTTTGCGGAGGCACTCGGAGATAAAAAGGGGATCTGCCGCTACGGCGACACGACCCTTCCGATGGATGAGGCCCTGATCCTGACTGCCGTGGATATTTCGGGGCGTTCGTACCTGGGCTACGGTCTGGATATCCCTACAGAGAAAGTCGGCACGTTTGACACTGAGCTTGTGGAAGAGTTCTGGATCGCTTTTACTTCCAATGCAGGCTTAAATCTGCATATCCGCCAGCTTGCCGGCAGGAATTCTCACCACATCATCGAAGGTACATTCAAATCCGCTGCCCGTTCTTTAAGGAAGGCAGCTGCGATCGATCCCGCTTTTGCGGATGAAGTGCCCAGCACAAAAGGCATACTGTAAGTTTGTAGATACGGACCGGTTTCATGTTTAAGAAAAGCGGATCCGGCGGAGAAATATATGATTGCGATAATTGACTATGGTGTCGGCAACCTGTTTTCACTGAAGAGTTCATTTGCGGCGATCGGTGAAGAAGCTGTCGTAACCGGCGATGAAAAAGTCTTAAACAGTGCGGACCGGATCCTGCTTCCGGGTGTGGGCGCATTTGGAGACGCTGCGGCAAAGCTGCGCGCGACCGGGATGGATAAGGCTGTGATCGAGCAGGCCGCGACGGGCAAACCGCTTCTCGGCGTCTGTGTCGGCATGCAGCTTCTGTTTGATATGGACTATGAGTACGGCGAGCACCCAGGCCTGGGACTGATCCCCGGCGAGGTGCGCGACATTGGCGAGGTGATCGACCCGTCACTGAAAAAACCGCAGATCGGCTGGAACGCGTTGAAGTTTATAAAACGCCCCGACGAAGAGATCAGCAAACTGTTCAGGTACATCCATGAGGGCGACCATATGTACTTTGTGCATTCCTATGCCGCGACAAAGTGCGATCCCTTTGTCACGGCAACAACGGAATACAGCGCGGATCTGGTGGCGTCCGTGGAACGCGGCAACGTTTACGGGACACAGTTCCATCCGGAAAAGAGCGGCCCTGCCGGGCTGGCGATCCTGAAGGCGTTCTGCGAGCTGTAATATCTGACTGCTTACATAGGAGAAAGCAACATGCTTATATATCCCGCAATTGATTTATACGAGGGCAAGGCAGTACGCCTTTTGAAGGGAGATTACGCGCAGATGACAGTCTACAGCGATCACCCCTTAGAGATCGCAGAGGCCTTCCAGACTGCCGGAGCTTCCTGCCTGCATACAGTGGACCTTGAAGGCGCAAAGTCCGGGGAAACGCCCAATCTGGACGTGATTCGGCACATTGTGAGCAACACGGATCTTTTTACCGAAGTCGGCGGCGGGATCCGCAGCATGCAGGTGATTGAACGTTACCTGGATGCGGGCGTACAGCGTGTGATCCTCGGCACTGCCGCTGTGACGGACCGTGTTTTTTTGGAAAGAGCCGCGGCGGAATACGGCGAACATGTCGCGGTTGGCGTGGATATCCGGGATGGGTTTGTGGCGATCAAAGGCTGGACGGAAAAGTCGGAGCTGGATGCATTTGATTTCTGCCGCGACCTGCAGCAGCTCGGGATCGGTACGATCATCTGTACTGACATATCCCGGGACGGCGCGATGCGCGGTACGAATGTCGAACTGTACAGGAAGCTGAAGGATATGCTGAACATGCAGATCATTGCGTCGGGCGGCGTCTCGGGGATGGACGACATCAGGCGCCTCAGGGAGATGGATCTTTACGGCGCGATCATCGGTAAGGCGTACTATACGGGCGCGATCAACTTAAAAGAGGCGATTGCCGCAGCAAAATGAGGACGGTTCAATGATTACGAAAAGAATTATTCCCTGCCTGGATGTCAGAAACGGCAGAGTGGTCAAGGGTGTCAATTTTGAAGGACTGAACGATGTGGATTCACCGGTCGAACTCGCGAAGTATTACAGTGATAACGGCGCGGATGAGCTGGTGTTTTATGATATTACCGCGTCTGCGGAAGGAAGGCAGCTTTTTACGGACATCCTGTGCGAGGTCGCCTCGAAGATCTTTATTCCGCTGACGGTTGGCGGCGGTATTAATACCGTCGAGGATTTTGACCGCGTGCTGAAGTGCGGCGCCGACAAGGTGAGCGTAAACTCGGGCGCGATCCGCAACCCGGATCTGATCTATGAGGCAGCGAAGCGCTACGGTGACCAGTGTGTGGTCTTAAGCGCGGACGTAAAGAGAGTTGACGGCGAGTTCCGCGTATTTGCCAAGGGCGGCAGGGTCGATACCGGCATGGAAGCGATCGGCTGGATCAAACGCTGCGTGGACATGGGCGCCGGAGAGATCGTACTGAACTCGATCGACACGGATGGCGTGAAGAAAGGATTTGACCTGGAAATGCTTGAAGCGGTCAGCAATGCCGTCAGTGTGCCGGTCATCGCGTCGGGAGGCGCGGGCGGCATCGAAGACTTTGTAACGCTTTTTAAAGCGCTGCCCAAGGTCGACGCGGGCCTTGCGGCTTCGATCTTCCATTTCGGCGAGGTCAGTATTCGCGAGCTGAAGGAGAGACTGGCAGCGGAAGGGATCCCGATGCGGATCATCTGATGCGGCATAAGGCAGCATTGTCCTGCTTTCATAAAAACGAATTTAAATGCAGCGGTATCAATGCCGCTTTCGGAGGGCATATGTTAAATATTGATGAGCTTAAGTTTGATGAAAAGGGACTGATCCCTGCGATCGTCGTAGACGCGTACAGCAAAAAGGTGCTGACGCTCGCATACATGAACCGGGAGAGCCTTCAGATCTCCATGGAAAAGGGCCTGACCTGTTTCTGGAGCCGTTCCAGACAGGAACTTTGGCTGAAGGGCGAGACCAGCGGCAACTATCAGCACATCGTATCGATCACTGCGGACTGTGACGGGGACGCGCTTGTCGTGGTCGTTGAGAAGGACGGGCCGGCATGCCACAAGGGTACGGACTCCTGCTTCGAGTATCCGGTCTGGCAGAGTGACACACTCCATGAGTTTTCCATGGACGGGCTGATGGAGCTTCTGAAGGGAAGAAAGAAGGAAATGCCGGAAGGCTCCTATACATCCTACCTTTTTGAAAAAGGCCTGGATAAGATCCTGAAGAAGGTCGGCGAGGAGTGTACCGAGGTCATTATCGCCGGAAAGGCGGAGGACAAAAAGGAAACGATCTATGAGATCGCTGACCTTGCCTATCATGTCATGGTCCTGATGGTGGAGTCCGGCATCAGCCTGGAGGACGTCCGCAAGGAACTGGCCTCCAGACACATCATCGACCACAAAGTAAAACAGGAAAAAATGACGTGAGGATTCCATGATCAGAAACGATTTCCACACCCATACAACTTACTGCGACGGCCGCAGTACCGCGGAAGAAATAGTACAGGCCGCCGTCGGAAAAGGGATGGAGTGCATCGGCTTTTCCGGTCACGCGCTCACAAGCTTTGATACCGAATGGTGCATGTCTTTGGATGGCATGCGCCGTTATGTTGAAGAGATCCAGCGGCTGAAGGAGGCCTATCGTGACAGGATCCGGATCTTCCTGGGCGCGGAGTGGGATTATTACTCCGACGGCCCGCGCGACTCTCTGGAATATACGATCGGCTCTGTCCATTATATAGAAAAGGACGGCGTCCGGAAGACAGTGGATGAAAGCCCGGAGGCATTTGCCGGACTTGTGAAAGAATGGTATGACGGCGATTACTATGCGGCTGCTGAAAACTACTATGCAAGTGTCGGCGACGTTCTTTCAAAGACCGGCGCGGATATCGTCGGACACTTTGACCTGATCACGAAGTTCAACGAGGGGGGACGGCTTTTTGATGAGACTCATCCGCGTTACCGGGAGGCATGGCAGCAGGCGGCGGACCGGCTGATCCCGTACGGGAGACCGTTTGAGATCAACACCGGCGCCATGAGCCGGGGCTACCGCAGCACGCCGTATCCGTCTGCGGAGATCATGGACTATATTGCTTCGCGCGGCGGAAAGTTTATTCTGTCGAGCGACAGCCACCATACTTCCACGCTTCTCTATGATTTTCCCGCCTGGGAGAAATATGCAAGGGAACGCGGATATGCACTCGTTACGATGCCCGGCTGCCTGGGCACGATATAAAGGAACACGATCCGGGAATATAAAACACCCTGCGGGAAACCCGCAGGGTGTTCATTTTTACTTATGCGTAACGTCCTGTATGGAATTAGCAGGCACCGTCAACCTCTGCCATATGGATAAGCATACGGATCAGCATGCTGGTGTAGCCCCACTCATTGTCGTACCATGCAAGGAGCTTAACGAACTTCTCGTTCAGCATGATGCCGCCCTTGACATCGAATACGCTGGGAACCGGATAGCCGAGCATATCGGTGGAAACGATCGGATCCTTGGAAACTTCGATGATGCCCTTTGCCCAGCCGTCAGCTGCCTTCTGCATAGCTGCTACGATCTCATCATAGGTGGTCGGGTTCTTCAGGTTAACAGTCAGGTCAACTACGGAACCGTCGCATGCCGGGATACGATAGCTCATACCGGTCAGCTTGCCCTTCAGATCCGGGATAACCTTGCCGACTGCCTTTGCAGCGCCGGTGGTGGAAGGAATGATGTTGCCATATACGGAACGGCCGATTCTCCAGTCCTTCTTGTCACGGGCATCGACTGCCTTCTGCTTGGAAGTGGAAGCGTGGATGGTGCTCATCAGACCGGACTCGATACCAAATGCATCGTTGATAACCTTTGCCATCGGAGCAAGGCAGTTGGTGGTGCAGGATGCGTTGGAGATGATCTTCATGTCGGAGGTGTAGTTGTCAGAGTTTACACCAAGAACGAACATCGGGGTGTCATCCTTTGCCGGAGCGGAGATGATAACCTTCTTAGCGCCGTGGTTGAAGTGCTGTGAGCAAAGCTCAGCGGTAAGATAAACACCGGTAGACTCGATGATGTATTCAGCGCCGCACTCATCCCAGTGGATGTTCTCAGCCTTATCCTCGCTGAAGACCTTGACCTTCTTGCCGTTGATGACGAGGCCGTCCTCATACTTCTCAACTGTGCCCTGGAATCTTCCGAAAGCGGTGTCATACTTCAGGGAGTAGCACATGAAGTCCAGATCAGCGTTTCTGATATTGATGCCGCGGAGATCGAACTGATCGCCGTATTCTGCCATAATTCTGATTGCAACACGTGCAATACGACCAAAACCGTTAATACCTACTTTGATAGCCATACGTTACTTAACCATCCTTTACAAAAATTCAGTTTCCTTCATTAACCCAAGAAAACCTGCATATCATTATACTCTCTTTTTGCTCTTTTGGAAGAACAATTTGAAAAAGACTATAAAAAAAGTCATATTTGTCAAAAATATAACATATAAATTAGTAATATTAAACAATGAATTGTACAACGGAGGGAAAAAAACGCGATGAGAGGATGAAATTCTGCTGTTATAAATGCCGCGGACGGCGTATAATAATACTGTTTTATTTTTCATACAACCCGGTTTTTGATTGAAGGAGGACCGTTTATGCAAGATACAAACTACACCTGCCCGGAAAAAGGTCCGGTCACAGACGAACTTCTGAACAGGATGAATGCCTGGTGGAGAGCGGCGAACTATCTGTCTGCCTGCCAGCTTTATCTGCTGGATAACCCGCTGCTGAAGGAACCCCTCACGAAGGATATGATCAAAAAGAAGATCGTCGGTCACTGGGGAACCGTTCCCGGCCAGAACTTTGTCTATACGCATCTGAACCGTGTGATCAAGCGATATGACCTTGACCTGATCATGCTTTCCGGCCCCGGACACGGCGGAAACTTCCTCATTGCCAACGAGTACATGGACGGGACGTACAGCGAAGTATACCCCAACATTTCTCAGGACGTCGAAGGCATGAAGAAGCTGTTCAAGCAGTTTTCGTTCCCGGGCGGCGTGCCCAGCCACTGCGCTCCGGAAACGCCCGGCTCGATCAATGAAGGCGGCGAACTCGGCTACGGCATCGCGCACGCTTTCGGCGCGGTCTTTGATAACCCGGACCTCATCGCCTGCGTCACCGTCGGTGACGGCGAGGCGGAGACAGGCCCGCTTGCGACTTCCTGGCACAGCAACAAGTTCCTTGACCCGGTCGGCGACGGCGCGGTGCTTCCGATCCTTCACTTAAACGGGTATAAGATCGCGAACCCGACCCTTTTTGCCCGCATGTCCCATGAGGAGATCACAGACTTCTTCCACGGCTGCGGCTGGGAACCGTATTTCGTGGAGGGCGAGGATCCGCTGCCCATGCACCGGCTGATGGCGGAGACGATGGACGTCGTGATTGAAAAGATCAAAGAGATCCAGAAAAACGCCCGTGAGAACAACGACCACACCCGTCCGCGCTGGCCGATGATCGTGCTGCGCACGCCTAAGGGCTGGACGGCACCGAAGATCGTCGACGGCAAACGGATCGAGGGCAATTTCCTCGCACATCAGGTGCCGATCGCGATGGATAAAGACGAACACCTGAAGGTCCTGGAGGACTGGCTGAGAAGCTACCACCCGGAGGAGCTCTTTGATGACGACGGCAGACTGAAGCCCGAGATCGCTTCGCTTGCGCCGGAAGGCACCAGCCGGATCGGCTCCAACCCGCACGGGAACGGCGGACTGCTGCTGAAGGATCTGAGACTTCCGGACTTCCGCGATTACGGCTTCGATATCAAGCACCACGGCGCGCTTGAGGCGCAGGATATGAGCTATCTCGGCAAGTTTGTCAGAGATATCTTCAAGCTGAACGCGGAGAGCAAAAATTTCCGTATTTTCGGACCGGATGAGACCAACTCCAACCGGCTCAACCCGGTATTTGAAGTTGAAAACCGCACCTGGAACGCGGAGCGTTATGATAATGATGACCATCTTGCGGCTGACGGCCGTGTTATGGACGGCATGCTGTCCGAGCATATGTGCGAGGGATGGCTCGAGGGATATCTGCTGACTGGCCGTCACGGCTTCTTTGCGACCTATGAGGCATTTGCCCGCATCATCGATTCCATGGCCGCACAGCACGCCAAGTGGCTTAAGATCTGCAACCAGCTCACCTGGAGAGAGGAGATCGCGTCCCTGAACCTGATCATGTGCTCCACGGTATGGCAGCAGGACCACAACGGATTCACGCACCAGGACCCGGGCTTCATGGATCATATCGCGAACAAAAAGGCAGACGTCGTACGCCTTTATCTGCCGCCCGATGCAAACTGCCTGCTGAGTGTGTTTGACCACTGCATCCGCAGCCGTGATTATGTCAATGTCATCGTCGCGAGCAAGCATCCGCGCCCGCAGTGGCTCTCCATGCCGGAGGCTGTAAAGCACTGTACGCAGGGCATCGGCATCTGGGACTGGGCGAGCAACGACCAGGGCCAGGAACCGGATATCGTCTTTGCCTGCGCCGGCGAGACGCCGACACTGGAGGCACTGGCAGCGGTATCGATCCTGAGAAAAGAACTGCCGGAATTGAAGATCCGCTTCATCAACGTCGTGGACCTGTTCCGCCTGCAGCCCGCAAACGAGCATCCGCACGGTTTGACGGACGCGGAGTACGATGTTTTGTTTACGACCGACAAGCCCGTGATCTTCAACTTCCACGGCTATGCGAGCCTGGTTCATGAACTGACCTATAGAAGACACAATAACCGCCTGATGCATGTGAGAGGCTACAAGGAAGAGGGTACGATCACGACCTCGTTCGACGTTCGCGTACAGAACGACATCGACCGTTTCCACCTGGTGCAGGAGGCAATTAAGGATCTGCCCGGACTCGGAAACCGCGGCGCACATCTCTACCAGAAAATGAGCGATAAGCTGGTCGAGCATAAGCAGTATATCCACAAGTACGGCACCGACCTTCCGGAGGTCGCAAACTGGAAGTGGGAAGACTAAACCACCCGTGCCGGGGAACTTTGTGTTCCCCGGCATTTTAACTAAATTATTTTTTATGTTTTGGTGATTATTACGGATTGTATAAATTTAAAAACAATGCTATGATATGGACAACTTAAGAAGACCTTATCCGGTCCATAAAATAACGGAAGTATTAACAGAGAAAATACGAAAACCGTTGGTCTAAACATAATTCAAAGAAAGGAAAGAGTAAGATCCGGACAGGAAAGGAGCCCTTAAGATAGAATACAACTGAATAGCCGCA
>JAFTBX010000098.1 GCA_017455005.1 Lachnospiraceae bacterium
CGCCGGTGACTGTCTCGGACCTCAATAAGATCAAGGATCTGAAGGAGGTCAAGGACAAGTTCCGTGATAATTCCAACGCGATGATGGACAGCGTGGAAGCAATCATGGACAACGTGGTCAGCATGTCTTCCCAGCTGGAAAAGACCAACCAGGTCCTCGATGAACTGGCGAGCGGAAAGCGCAAGATCGATGACACGCGGACGATCATTTTCAACGGCGTCGACCTTACCCTTCAGGACGTCCGGGATCTGACGGCATTGCTGGATCCGGTGGACACCTCGCTGAAGACATCCCAGTGGATGGTCTATGACATCAATACAAGCCTTAACGACACCAACGCCGCCCTGCAGAGGGCAAGCGCGGTCATGAGTCCTTTGAGCAAGCGTCTCAGAACGCTTTCGAGGGAAATGTCTTCCGTCAACACATTCAATATCGACAGTGTGACAGATGATTTAAACAATACAAAAGCGGCGCTTGCGGCGCTGAAAAAAAGCCTCGTCAAGGGCGGAACGGCGGTCAATAACCTGAAGGTCATCACCGGGTCGGAAGACTTTAAGGACGATACGACAGAGCTTCTTTATACCGTCGTTCTCAATGATAACGAATATGAAGAAGAGTACCTGCCGGAGGCCGTGATCGAACTTGTGAACGATATGATCCCGGATAAGGCGAATGTATCCGGGGCGCAGCTGGAAGGCCTTGTTCCGCAGCTGGCCATGCTGCTCGATCTTTATGATATCCTCAGTGAGCCGTACGAAGAGTCCGGCTATGAAGGTATGGCTGAGATCGCAGATGTGGGAACGCCAGGCGATTATTATGAGATCACCGGACATACGACCCGGGTCGGCGGAAGCTACAGGGTAAGCAAGTCGGATCTCTACAGCTTTGTTGCCGCGTTTCAGGCGGCGCAGCAGGGCGACCAGACCGCGATCCCCATGGCTGTCATGCGCTATGTGCAGTCCAAGGGCATGAGCGACCGTGTGGACCAGCAGGCGCTTGCCTCCAGGATCACGGAGCTCGCGCTTTCCGGCGGCGCGGCATCTGCCGGATCAAGCGCGGAAGCATCCCGGTTTGCCGGACGGATGAGTTCCATGATGGATCTCAGGGATGGCATCAGTGAGATCGAAAACTCGGGAAACTATGGAGCAACGAGCCTCAAGGACAGCCTGAATGAGCTTTCCGACGCCGGATCGGAGGCGCTTGCCAACGCGATCACGGCTTACGCGTCGGCTGATTATGAGGACGTGCTGGTGCAGGTCGACAGCGTGATCGCCGACATTGACGACGTCATGGACGCGGGCGCGGGCGTATCTTACCAGACGAGCCGGCTTCTGGACAGTCTCAGGAGAGTTACCTCATCCGTGGATGCACTGACCGGCGTCATGAACAGCTACTATGAAGACGTGCAGGACGCGATCACCAATGTATCCAACGTGATCGAGGAGACGGAAAAGCTTTCCGCCGATCTGACGCAGACGGCGCAGACGCTGAACAACACGCTCCGTTCTGCTTCCGAAGACTTCAGCCGTGCCGGGGACGACAGCATTGCCCTCGGCAGGGAAGCGGTAAGCAATGCGGACGAGATGATCGAGAATACCCGCAGGATGAAGGAAGCGGGCGCGGATCTCCGCAAGACGATCAACGATGAACTCGATGAGCAGGAGGCCGATAACAACTTCCTGAACATGGATCCGGATGCTGTCAAGGAATCCCTGACCAGCAGTCGCAACGGCGAGCCCTCGTCGATCCAGATCATCTGCCGCACCGAGGAGATCTCCGTGGATGATGATGCTGAAAATGCAGTCATGGACGCAGAGCTTCCGCCGGAGAAGACGACCTTTACCGGCAGGGTCGCGGCGATCTTCAAGTCCCTGTGGAGCAGGATCCTGGGACTGTTCGGACGCTGATCCGTGGCGGATGAGATCAGGCAGTTCAGATATATGCGGCACAGTCAACCTGTGCCGGCTGAAAAAGGACGAAGAGATGAAGAAGACATATAAGAAAATCGGTTTTTGCGCGCTGACGGGCATGTGGCTTGCGTTAAGCAGCATACCGTCCTATGCGATCGTACGGCATATCGACCTGGAAGCGGATCTTGACAACATCCCCGAGCACAATGCTGGAGAGGCTTTCCTGCCGGAGTATATCCTGAGTGATGATAATGACGATATCAGCATTGATTTCGGAAACCTGCCGGAAACAACGGTCAACCCGACGATTCCGTATAATTATGAGATCACCGTTCATTCGGACAGTGAGGCACTTGATGAGGATCTGGAGATTCGCGGCACCGGTATTCGCGCGACATATGTGGACTACGTATCCGAAGACAATGCAGAAGCAGTCGGCAGGCTGCAGGTGTATCCGTTCTATCGCCTGCCGGCACCTGCACCGGTGATCGACTACGGCGGTAAAACGGCGGACTGGGCAGCCGTGCCCTATGCCGGCAAGTATGAATATCTGGTATCCTATACGACCAAGAACGGCGATGAGAAGCTGAAGCACGGAACAACGAAGCAGACCAGTGTCAGTGTCGCGTCAGAACTGGCGGCGGACGCGGACGGCGTGATCGGCGTGGCGGTCCGCGCGCTGGCCACCGAAGAAGAAGGCTATGCCGCCGCGAAGATCGTAAACGGCGTTGCTTCCTGGGACGATATGGACTGGGCGGATAAGTACAAAGTCAGGATCGCCTTTACGAACCTGTCCGGCAAGGCAGTCAGCCAGGATAAGACCGTGACAGGCAATTCACTCGATGTGCGGAACTATATCACATCCTCCGCCGACGGCACGGTACGAGTCACCGTACGCGCGATCCCCGGCGGAAATGACCATGCCTACTACAATATCGCCCTGAGCGAGTTCGGTTTTGACGGAACGACAGTTGATACCGGGGATTATGATGTGGACGATCCCTGGGAGTTCCTTTCCGATTATACGGCCGTTGTGGACGGAAACTTTGCTTCCCGGGTGCCTACAGGCGCCAGCAGCGGGCAGACGGGTATTTCGTCAGGGCCTGCCGGCGGCAACGGCAGCTGGAAGCGCGTGACCTACCGGTGGCAGTATCTTATCAACGGAGTGCCGTTTAACGGGGGATGGCTTAAGATAGGAAACGCCTGGTACTACTTCGGCTCTGACGGTTATATGTATACAGGGTGGCTCGCAGATACCGACGGCAGGACCTATTATCTGGAAACGAAAGTCGGCTCCGGCCAGGGACAGATGATCACCGGTGAGCGGGAGATCAACGGCGTGTCCCACCTCTTTGACCAGTCCGGAGCGATGATACGATAATACTATCCATATAGCTGCAGCATTTAATTGTTTAGAACGGACACGGGAACCGCAGAAGGGGATCGTGCCGTTTTGAACGATGCTGCAGCTTTTATTTTTCTGGTCAAACGGCTGCATTCGGGGTATACTGAACGTGTACCGGAACACCGGTGTTGAGGGAGAGCAGCCTTTTATGATAAAACAATCCACGAGACGGCGTATTTTTGAGATCATACAGGTCGGCAATACCAGGGACCTGCCAAGCAGGGCCTTTGATATTGTGCTGGTGTGTGCCATCGTTCTCAATATCTCGGTTCTTTTGCTCGGCACCTTCGATCAGCTTGCCGGGTTCTCGGAAATCTTCAACAAGATCGAACTTGCCACGGTTGCATTCTTCTGTTTCGAATATATCCTTCGTATATGGACATCGGATTTTCTGTATCCCGGACGCAGCAGACTGGAGTCCGCACTGAGGTTTCTCCGTTCTTTTGACGGCATCGTGGATCTTATGACGATCCTTCCGTTCTTCTGGATGAGCGGTTTTGTGGCATTTCGTATGCTCAGGGTCGTGAGGATCTTTCATCTGTTCCGTGTCAACAGCTATTATGATTCCTTCAATGTAATCACATCTGTTATTTATGAAAAGAGGAACCAGCTTGCTTCCTCTATTTTCATTATCCTGGTATTGATGACCGCATCTTCGCTGTGCATGTACAGCGCGGAGCATGAAGCGCAGCCGGAAGCATTTGCCAATGCTTTTTCCGGACTCTGGTGGAGTGTCTCCGCTATGCTGACGGTCGGATACGGAGACATTTACCCGATCACGACAATCGGACGGATCCTGGCGATTATTATCGCTTTCCTCGGTGTAGGCGTCGTAGCGATACCGACCGGCATTATTTCCGCCGGTTTTGTCGAGCAGTATACGAAGGCGCAGAATGCGGCTCTGGCGCTGGAGACCAGTCTCAATACCGTGCTTGTTGACATTGACAGTAAGTGGCTGGGTAAAAGCGCTGCAGAGATCGAAACGGAGTACAATCAGGTGATCGCTGTCGTCAGACGCGGGGACGCGCTGATGCAGCCGGGCAAAGACTATCGTGTAGAGATCAAGGATGTTCTGGCGGTATATCGAAAGGCTGCAGAAAAGGCCTGATTAATTGTAAACATTTTTATTTATATGTTGACATTGCACCGGGCGTGTGACATACTGTGACTGCCGATAACGGCTGAAAGGATGTACAGTATGGATCATCAGATGTTTTCTGTCCGGGAAATGTGTCATATCGCAGTCTTCACTGCATTGATAGCCGCACTTGCTCAGGTGAGTATTCCGCTGCCCGGCGGCGTGCCGGTCACCATGCAGACATTGGGTGTACTGCTGGCGGGGATCGTGCTTGGCGCAAGGAATGGCGCGGCCGCTGCGCTGTGCTATCTTCTGATCGGTGCAATGGGCGCCCCGGTTTTTGCCGGGTTTTCGGGAGGACTCGCCAGGCTGGTGGGGCCTGCCGGTGGATTCCTGCTTTCCTATCCACTGATGGCGTGGATCTGCGGGCGTTTTGCCGGCCGTGGAAGCAGGGGTTACATGGCGGCAGGACTGCTGATTGCAAGCGCTGTATGCTATATTATGGGATGCGTGATGTACATGGCTGTGACAGGTACGGGAATCCGGGCAGTTGTCGCTGCCTGTGTGCTTCCTTTTCTGGCAGGGGATGCACTGAAAATGCTGCTTGCGGCATGGCTCGGCACAAGGCTGAAGCATGCGCTGATCAAAGCGGGCACATAAAGGGATGAATCGCGAGAGTATGGCAAAATGTTATTATATGGTATGAATAGAATTCACATTTTTTTTCAAACAAAAACATTCTAAAACATGATATAATGTCGAAGAGGCTTTTGTGTTACCTCACAAAGTGTTATTCATGAGGTTTAATGGGGTTGAGCAGATGACAAAAAATAACGTATTGGCAATCTTAATGCAGTCCAAGGATTTTGTTTCCGGCGAGGCAATCAGCCGGCAGCTCGGATTGAGCAGGACTGCAGTCAACATGGCAGTTAAGACGCTTCGGGCGGAAGGCTACCAGATCGAATCTGTCACGAACCGTGGTTATATGCTCATCAACGCACCTGATGTTCTGACCCGCGGAGCGCTCATGGGCTATCTGCCGGGAAGGCGCATGAACAATGTAGAATGTTTTGATGTGGTGGATTCCACCAATCATGAAATGATGAAACTGGCTGTAGATGGAGCCCCGAACGGTCAGGTGATCATTGCAAACCAGCAAAAGAGAGGCAAGGGCCGCAGAGGAAGAACGTTCAGTTCACCGGCTGGCCAGGGCATCTATATGTCCTATCTGATGATCCCGCCGTACGAGGTCAAGCGCAGGATCGCCAGCAGCGGCAATAACTCCCTGTGGTCCGCGATCACATCCTGGACGGCGGTTACTGTCGCAAAGACGATTTACAACCTGTGCGGGGTGAGACCGGATATCAAATGGGTCAATGACTTATATATGAACGGCCGTAAGATCTGCGGCATTCTCACGCAGACGACTTTCGATGCGGAGGTCAGTGAGATCCAGAATATCATTATCGGCATTGGCATCAATGTACATGAAGATTATGAAGACTTTCCGGAGGAGATCCGCGATATCGCAGGATCGATCTGGTCCGAGACCGGCAGCAGGATCATAAGAGCGGAGCTGGCATCCGAACTGATCCATGCGCTGGATGAGATGTGCGAGAGATGGCCGGGCGATATGGAAGAATATCTGGACAATTATCGCCGCTGGAATATTGTGACGGGCAGAGACGTGATGGTCAACTATGGTGACAATTCCGAGCAGGTCCATGTAGACGCGATCGGCGATGACTTTTCACTGATCGTGACCGATCAGAAAGGTGAACAGAAACATCTGATCTGCGGTGACGTTTCTCTGAAGCTTTGACAGGAGGCTGCATACAGCAGCGGCAGCAAGTCTGCACATAAACTTATGAAGAATCAGCCCATGGTTCAGATGCTTTCTGAACCATGGGTTTTCCTTATATAGGGGTGATCCTTACCGATTTGGCTTGCTTTTCTTGAAAACATGGACTATTATGGTATAATTCTGTATCAGGCGGAGTTTTTTTATGATCGGTTTGGGTACAATTATCAATATTGGCGGCATTTTGCTGGGCGGCATGCTGGGGCTTTTGTTCGGCGGCTTTCTCAACGAAAGGATGCAGATGACTCTCATGAAGACGATGGGAGTCTGTACGGCTGTCCTCGGTCTTGCGGGTACGATGGAAAAGATGCTGGTGGTGGAAAACGGCCAGATCACATCCCGCGGAAGTCTGCTGCTTATCTTAAGCCTCGTGCTGGGAGCGATCATCGGAGAACTCCTGGACATAGAGAAACGTTTTACGGACTTTGGTGAGTGGCTGAAACAAAAAAGCGGCAACGGCGGCGACGCGGGCTTTACAGACGCGTTTGTCACGGCGTCGCTGACGGTTGCAATCGGTGCCATGGCAGTGATCGGTTCGATCAATGACGGCCTGTTCGGCGACTACTCCGTGCTGACGGTCAAGGCCCTGCTGGACCTTGTGATCATTATGATCATGACTTCAATCATGGGGCGGGGCTGTATTTTTTCCGCCATCCCCGTAGGTATTCTGGAAGGCGGGATGACACTGCTTGCAAGGCTGATCTCACCACTGTTAAACGAACAGGCACTGGCAGGTCTTTCCATGGTCGGCTCCGTGCTTATCCTGCTGATCGGTATGAATCTGATCTGGCCCAAACTGATCCGGGTTTCCAATCTGCTTCCGGCGATCATTCTTTCACTGATCCTGGCGCAGTTCCTGCTGTGAATGCAGCCGGAGTGATCCTGAATCATTAAATTTGAACTATGATAACCGGCCGACGGCCGTACTTACATATATCATAAGGAGCATTGAATGAATGCTATAATTGTCGGCTGCGGCAAGGTTGGTTCCGAGCTTGCGCGTACGCTGGTAAATGACGGACACAACGTCTCGGTGATCGACAATAATCAGAAATCGATCGACCAGATCTCTGAGGATCTGGATGTGATGGCGCTGCTCGGAAACGGCGCCGACATTGATATCTTAAATGAAGCCGGCCTGAAAAATGCCGACATTTTCATCGCTGTCAGTACTTCGGACGAGCTGAACCTTCTGACCTGCCTGATGGCAAAGCAGGAGACCAAATGCGAGACCATCGCCCGTGTCAGAAATCCGCTTTACTCGAAAGAGACCAGGTTCATCAAGGAACGGCTGGGACTCTCCAAAATCATCAATCCGGAGCACCTTGCCGCCAATGAAATCTATAACCTGCTGCAGTTCCCGGCGCTGAGCCGGATCGATCTTTTTGAAGGCAGCGATGTCGTGATCTCAACGCTTCACATCAAACCCGGCTATAAGTTTATCGGAAAGAGCCTGATGCAGATCCGTAAGGAGACTCCGGGCAATGTCGCGCTGGTCTGCGCGGTCGTACGTAACGGAGAGGTCAACATCCCTTCCGGTTCGTTTGTCATCGAAGAGGGTGACGACATTACGATCGTCGCAACCCGAAACGAGATGCGCAAGCTTCTGAAATCCCAGGGGATCCAGAACACACCTGCGGAGAATATCATGATCGCCGGCGGCGGCACTATCGGCTACTACCTGATGGACAAGCTTCTTAAGCACGGCAGGACCGTTCGGCTGATCGACCGGGATGTCAAGCGCTGTACGGAGCTTTCCGAGATATTCCCGGAGGCGGAGATCATTCATGGCGACGGTACAGACCGTCGTTTCCTGGTGCGGCACGGCCTGAAGGCAGCGGACGCGTTTATTCCGCTGACCGGCATTGACGAGGAAAACATCGTCATTGCCACGTATGCAAAGAACAGCACGAACGCCAAGATCATCACCAAGGTAACCCGGACGGATATGAACGATCTGATCGAGACGCTCAATATCGACTCTGTCGTATTCCCGAAGCTGATCTGCGCGGATATCATCGCGCAGTATGTCCGTGCGAAGAGCGCCGGCGCGGGCGGCAACGTCGCGACGCTGTTCCGTTATCTCGATAACCGCATTGAGATCGTGGAGCTGATTGCGTCTGCAAACGCGACACTTTTAGACACGCCGATCATGGATCTGAAGCTCAAAAGAGACCTGATCCTTGCCGGCATTATTCACAATGGTAATTTTACGGTTCCGACCGGTAAAGATATGATCCGTGAAGGAGACTCCGTGATCGTGGTAACAACGCACAAGGGTATCTCCTCCATGCAGGACCTGCTGAGATAGGGAGCAGCGACAGAGTATGAATTTTCTGATTATCGGAAATATCGTAGGATCTGCGCTCTGCCTGGAAGCGGCATTGTTTTCGATTCCGCTTGTCTGTGCCCTCTGCTACCGCGAAAGCGTCATGCCCTTCATCATTCCCGCTGTCATTGCGGCGGTCGTTGGGACCCTGATGCGCGTGAAGAAGGCTGAACCGGGGGATATGCGTTCCAAAGAAGGTTTTGTCTCGACCGGCATGACCTGGATCGCGCTGTCGCTGGTCGGTATGCTGCCGTTTCTGATCAGCGGCACACTTACCAATGTCTGCGACGCGCTTTTTGAGACGATCTCCGGGTTTACGACGACCGGATCCACCGTTATCCGTGACGTCGAGATCGTTCCGAAGGGCGTCCTGATGTGGCGCAGCTTCATGCATTGGATCGGCGGCATGGGCATTCTGGTCTTCATGTCGGCGATCATGCGTTTTACCGGCGGATCGCAGATGAACCTGATGAAAGCTGAAAGCCCGGGACCCGTCATCTCCAAGCTGGTGCCGAAAGCCGGCGAGACGGCCAGGGTGCAGTACGGTATCTATACATTGATGACGGTTCTTACGACCGTGATCCTGCTGATCTTAAGGATGCCGCTTTTTGATGCGATCTGCATCACGTTCGGTGCTGCCGGTACCGGAGGCTTCGGCGTATTGAATTCAAGCTGCGCGGCGTATACACCGGCACAGCAGATCGTGATTATCATCGCAATGATCGCTTTCGGTATGAACTTTACCTTCTATTTCCTGCTGCTTATGAGGAACTTCAAGGCGGCGTTCGGGATGGAAGAGATCCGTCTGTATCTGGCGATCATCGTGGTTACGACGACGGTCATTACGATCAACCTGATGCATCAGGGTGCATTTACATCTGTGTCCTGGGCGCTCCGTGACGCGGCTTTCCATGTGGGATCGATCATGACCACTACCGGTTACGCCATTGATGATGTCGATCAGTGGCCCAGGCTGTCACAGGGAATCCTGGTGTTCCTGATGTTCTGCGGTGCCTGCGCGGGTTCTACCGGCGGTGGTTTCAAGATCTCACGTATCCTTTTGATGGCCAGGGGATTCAATCGTGATATGGCGGCGCATCTCCGTCCGGACATCGTCAAAAAAGTCCATATTGACGGAAAGGCGGTAGAGGAGAGCGTCCTGCGTTCGACGGGCACCTATACTTTTGTATATATGGCGATC
>JAFTBX010000099.1 GCA_017455005.1 Lachnospiraceae bacterium
AAGCTGCTGATGCATTATGACCAGCTGATCGATCTGGCGCAGGAACTCGAGGAAAACGAGAACGAGTTCTTTGATCAGGAAAACATCCGGTATTTCCGGCTTTCTTAAGCCGTATGGACCGGCTGTACGCGACCGCTTCTTCTCTCAGAGACTATACCCTGCAGATCGGTGATCTCAACAAGGCGCACCTCGAATTAAAGCAGAACCACATCATGACGATCCTGACGGTCGTGACAACGATCTTCATGCCGCTGACACTGATCACCGGCTGGTACGGAATGAACTTCCGGTATATGCCCGAGCTGGATTCGGTATACGCGTATCCCATGGTGTTCGGCACCTGCGTACTGATCATCATTTTCAGCCTCGTGTATTTTAAGAAGAAAAAATGGCTGTAACAAACACAAAACGGGATATCTGTGGTATAGTTAACGCGTTCTAAATCACATAAATAATTATTGGAAATAGAAAGGATGCCGGCAGGTCCGGAAAGGTGAAGGAATGGATTACGCAAAGGAGTCATTGAAGAAGCATTACGAGTGGCGCGGAAAGATCGAGATGAAGACAAGAGCCGCCTGTGACAGCAAGGAAGCTCTGTCCCTGGCCTATACACCGGGCGTGGCACAGCCCTGCCTTGAGATCCAGAAGGACGTGAATTTAAGTTATGAGCTGACCCGCCGCTGGAATACGGTCGCGGTCGTGACCGATGGAACGGCAGTTCTTGGTCTCGGGGATATCGGTCCGGAAGCCGGCATGCCGGTCATGGAAGGAAAATGCGCCCTCTTCAAGGCATTCGGCGACGTGGATGCGATCCCCTTATGCGTTCGTTCCAAGGATGTTGATGATATCGTAAAGACCGTTACACTCCTTGCGGGATCCTTCGGCGGCGTCAACCTGGAGGATATCTCCGCACCGAGATGCTTCGAGATCGAAAAGCGCCTCAAGGAAAACTGTGACATCCCGATCTTCCACGACGACCAGCACGGTACGGCGATCATTACGCTGGCAGCATTAAAAAATGCGCTGAAGGTCGTGAATAAAGATATCGATGAGATCCGTGTGGTCGTAAACGGCGCCGGCGCAGCCGCGATCGCGATCACAAAGCTCCTGATCTCCGCCGGACTGAAGGACGTCATCCTCTGCGACCGGAAGGGCGCGATCTATGAGGGACGCACGGACAATATGAACGCGGTCAAGGAAGAGATGGCGGCGATCACCAACCGGAACAGGGTACAGGGAAGCCTTGCGGATGCGGTCAAAGGCGCGGATGTTTTTATCGGCGTATCTGCCCCAGGCGTACTGACGAAGGAGATGGTCTCCACGATGGCAAAGGACGCGATCGTTTTTGCCTGCGCGAACCCGACGCCGGAGATCTTCCCGGAGGACGCGAAGGCAGGCGGCGCGAAGGTCGTCGCGACCGGCCGTTCCGACTATCCGAACCAGGTCAATAACGTCCTGGCGTTCCCGGGCGTCTTCCGCGGCGCGCTCGACGCAAGGGCTTCAGACATCAACGACGAGATGAAGATCGCAGCGGCGAACGCACTTGCAGGCCTGATCGGACCGGACGAACTGGACGAAGATATGATCCTCCCGGCAGCATTCGATCCGAGGGTCAAGGACGCAGTGGCAGCAGCCGTGAAGCAGGCGGCTTACGACAGCGGCGTAGCGAGGATCTGAGTATGGAAAACTACAGAATAGAACATGATTCCATGGGCGAGGTCCGCGTTCCGGCGGATAAGTACTGGGGCGCGCAGACGCAGCGCAGCCATGAAAACTTTGAGATCGGCGTAGGGCAGGAGACCATGCCGCGTGAGATCACGCATGCCTTCGGCATCCTGAAGAAAGCGGCTGCAATGGCAAACCATGCCCTGAAGCCGGAGAAGATGACGGCGGAAAAGCTCGCGGCGATCTCGGGAGCCTGCGACGAGGTCATCTCCGGAGCACTCAATGAGCACTTCCCTCTGGTGGTCTGGCAGACCGGGTCCGGAACCCAGTCCAATATGAACGCGAACGAGGTCATCGCGAACCGCGGCAATGAGATCACAGGTGAAAAGCTCCTCCATCCGAACGACGATGTCAACATGTCGCAGTCGTCCAATGATACCTTCCCGACCGCGATGCATATCGCGGCGGTCATCAGCCTAGAAGACAAGCTGATCCCGGCGGCGGAGAAACTGACCGGGACGCTTCAGAGACTGGAAAAGGAGAACGAGGGGGTCGTCAAATCCGGCAGGACGCATCTGCAGGACGCGGTGCCGGTGGCTTTCTCCCAGGAGATCTCCGGCTGGAGAACGAGCCTGGAGAGAGACCTTGCACAGATCCGTTCGTCCCTTCCTTACTTAAAGGAGCTGGCTCTTGGCGGAACGGCAGTCGGCACCGGCTTAAACGCGCCGGCGGGTTTTGACGAAAAGATCGCCGCAGCTGTCGCGGAACTTACCGGCAAGGATTTTGTAACAGCGCCGAACAAGTTCCACGCGCTCACCTCAAAGGACGAGATCGTCTTCGCGCATGGCGCGGTCAAGGCGATGGCGGCAGATATGATGAAGATCGCGAATGATGTGAGATGGCTGGCATCCGGACCGAGGCTCGGCCTCGGCGAGATCCGCATCCCGGAAAACGAGCCTGGCTCCTCCATTATGCCCGGCAAGGTCAATCCGACCCAGTGCGAGCAGGTGACGATGGTAGCGGTGCAGATCATGGGGAACGACGCGGCGATCGGCTTCGCGGCAAGCCAGGGAAACTTTGAACTCAATGTCTTCATGCCGGTCATCGCGTATAACTTTCTGCAGTCCGTGCGGCTTCTGGCAGAGTCCATCACATCCTTCGATGATAAATGTGCCGCGGGCATCGTGGCGAACCGGGAAAAGATGCATGACAACCTCCATAACTCCCTGATGCTGGTGACAGCACTCAACCCTTACATCGGATATGAGAACGCTGCAAAGACGGCGAAGCTCGCGTTTAAGGAAAACATCTCCTTAAGGGAGTCCTGCATCAGGCAGGGTTTCCTGACACCGGAACGCTTTGACGAAGTCTTCCGCCCGGAAGATATGATCTGACCAAAAGGTAATTATACTTACATTAAGTGTCCATGGAGAGTACCATGGACTCTTTTTGTGATTTGCGCGATAACACACGGTAGAAAAAAACTGCCGTTTCACTGAACGGCAGCTTTGTAATGAATCAGATTACGTGCGGGAATCAGGCGAGGACGGGAGCGTAGTGTACATCCCGAAGGAAGCGCCGGACGCCTTCCGGCGCTTCGCTGACGGAATCCAGGTTGTTGTCACCGAGATCGATCAGCTTGTTTTTGCCATGGTAGTCACTTCCGGCGGTGACATAGAGATCATACTTTTCGGCAAAACCAAGCATCTCCTGCTGGAGTTTCGGCGTGAAACCGGAGTAGTATGCTTCCACGCCCTTCAGGCCTTCCATCGTAAGGCGGCGAAGCCGTTCGTCCATTTCGGCGCCGATGATGAGCTCATCGCCACTTCCGTAAGAAGGATGGGCGAGGACCGGGATACCGCCGCTTAAAGCGATCGCATGGATCGCTTCTTCCGGCTGGAGATAGATGTTTTTAAATCGCTTTTTATCAATAAACTCTTCGATCGCCTGTTTCCTGCTTTGTGCATAGCCGTGCTTTATCATAAGATTCGCGATATGGGGCTTTCCGGGATTGTCGAGATGCAGGAGTTCTTTGATCTCGGCGTCAGGAAACTGAAATCCGAAGTGGTCACGAAGAAATTCGAGCCGCCCTCTGGTCTTCTCCATACGGAAGCCGTGTCCTTTCTCCACGATTGCCCGGATCGGTTCAGCTTCCGGATCATAGCCGTAGCCGAGGATATGGTATTTACCGTAAATATCCTTACATGAAAATTCGACGCCCGTAATAAAACGGGGGTTACCGTCATGAAGCAGCGGCGGAATCATGGATGCGGATTTGATCGCGTCATGGTCGGTGATTGAAAAAACATCCAGACCGATGGCGCAGACTTTCGCGAGGATCTCCTCCGGGGTATCCGTTCCGTCTGATACTGTACTGTGCATATGCAGATCGATCGTTTCTATTATGTCTGCCATAAATAACGCTCCTGTTCAATGTACATTGATTGTAGCACAAACACAAAAAAGGAGAAATCACGGATTTGCGATTTCTCCTTCTTTTTGTGTTCGCATATTGCCTGCCGGCGGCTGATACTAATGCACACGGGTCAGTCGGAAAGATCCGTATCCGGGATGATCTGCAGCGTGTACTCCGGGAAGGCTTCATGGATCTCCTTGCCGATGATGCCGAGGCCTTCCTTCTGCGTGATGTCAAAGCTCATGACGACATCAAAGCGCATGGACTTTGCATCCGTGTCGACATAGAAGCCGTGCATCTGCAACGCCCAGTCGTGGGAAAGAACGATCTCCTGAACCCGGTTCTGGATGGCTGCGGCCTCATTGTTGCCTGTATTATAGGAGTAAACGCCGACGCCGGTCAGAATGACGCCAGTTTCGCGGAAGACGTTCATCTCGATGCGGCGCGTCAGGCGGTCGACTTCTTCGACCGTCATGGTATCCGGAAGCTCCAGATGGACGGAGGCATAGTTTTTGTCCGGTCCGTAGTTGTTGATGATGAGGTCGTACGCACCGCGCACTTCGGGCTCGCGAACGATGATCTCCTTGACAGAGCGGCTGACCTCGGAGTCCGGGCGCTGGCCGAGGATATCGTCGAGTGTTTCCGTCATCATCTCAATACCGGCCTTGACGATCACGATCGCGATGATCACGCCGACGTAGGCCTCGAGGGAGATGCCTGTCAGCAGGAAAATGATGGCGGAGGCCAGAACGGATGCGGAAAGGATCGCATCGAAAGAAGCGTCCGAACCGGAGGCGATCAGCGCTCCGGAGTTGACCTTTTCACCCTGGCTCTTGACGAAACGGCCCAGGATCAGTTTCACCGCGATGGCGACCGCGATGATGAGGAGTGAAACAGGCGAGTAATCGGCAGCTTCGGGATGGATGATCTTCTTTACGGACTCGACCAGGGATGTAATACCCGCATAGAGGACGATCGCGGATACGATCATGGAGCTCAGGTATTCGATCCTGCCGTAACCGAGCGGATGCTTTTTATCCGGCGCCTTGGAAGCAAGCTTCGTGCCGATGATCGTAACAATCGATGAAAAGGCGTCGGACAGGTTATTGACCGCGTCAAGCGTAACGGCGATCGAGTTGGATATGATGCCTACGGCTGCCTTAAAAGCCGCAAGAAAAACATTGGTCAGGATGCCGATGATACTGGTCCGGACGATGATCGCGTCGCGGTTTTCTTTCAGTGCAGGCATGTTGTCAATTTTGCTCATACTGGCTGTTTCCTCTGCGATGTTTGAATAATGTATAACCGGATTATAACACAGCTTTACGGTTTGCGGTATACTCAATATGGATGTGAGCGTTATATGGCGCGCCCGATCGGCATTGCGCTGATCCGCGTTCGATATCTTTTTTGGTTTGTCCGGAGATGATACGGGCTTTCGAACTATCAATTATAATGAATACACAATTTCAGGTCGTATCTTGACAAATTCTTTATATAATTTTAATATTTAATTTATATTCAATCATTTAAATGGCGTGCTTTAAAAATATTTATCATGGCGCCGGACGGAGCCGATCCGGCCAGTGCCGGTGAAAGAGGAGAGGATATGACGGATATTGCAGGCAGAGTGCGCGAACTGATGGCTGAACATGAGCATGAGTTTATAGCGACGCTGAAGCACCTGCATCAGCATCCGGAGCTCAGCTTCCATGAGTACGATACGACGGCTTTTATTAAAGCACATCTGGAGAGCCTTGGGATCGAGATCCTGGACATCGGTTTGGAGACCGGCGTGGTCGGACTTCTGAAGGGTGCGGAGGATGGACCGTGCATCGCGCTGCGCGCGGATATTGACGCGCTGCCGATTCAGGAAGAATCCAGCTGCGATTACCGCTCAACGATCGACGGCAGAATGCACGCCTGCGGACATGACACGCATACCACGTCACTTCTCGGTGCCGCGACGATCCTCGCGGCGATGCGCGATGAGATCAGGGGAAGCGTCAAGTTCCTGTTCCAGCCTGCGGAAGAAGTGAACCAGGGTGCTAAGCTGATGATGAAGCTGAACTGTCTGGAAAACCCCAAGGTTGACGCGGTCTTCGGTATGCATAACTCGTCGGAGTACCCTGCAGGTTCGATCTGCGTTAAACGGGGACCGCTTATGGCATCTGTCGACAGGATCGAGTTTTATATCAAAGGCAAGGGCGGCCACGGCGGCATCCCGCAGAGGAGCGTGGATCCGGTCGTATGCGCCGCGGCGATCATACAGTCGGCACAGACGATCGTCAGCCGCAACGTCAGCCCCATCGATGCTGCAGTCGTCTCGATCTGCTCCGTCAAGGCGGGTGAGGTCAATAACGTCATCCCGGACGAAGTCGTTATGCTCGGCACTGTCCGTGCTTATAAGAGAGAAACGCAGGAGCTCGTTGAGCGCAGGCTCGGGGAGATCACGAAGGGTATCGCAGCTGCCTATGGCTGCGAGGTAGTATTTAAGTACATATATGAACTGGCGGTCACCGACAACAACAATGCCATGATGTGTGATGCCGCCTATA
>JAFTBX010000100.1 GCA_017455005.1 Lachnospiraceae bacterium
GATCCGTCCTCTGTTGATTTCTTCCACAGAGTCGGTCTCGACTATGTCTCCTGCAGCCCGTTCCGTGTTCCGATCGCTCGTCTTGCGGCAGCACAGGCAGCAATCGCCAATCCGAGAGCATAAGCTTCAAAGGACGACAAACATATAACTGTCTCACTAAAAAAAAGCAGGGTTCCTCAGATCGAGGAACCCTGCTTTTAACTTCTCATCTCTTAATCATAGCACAAACGACAAAGCGACAAAATAAACAGCACCCGGTAACGGGTGCTGCATTGTTTCATATGGTCTCGGTCCGGATTACTTACGGATACCAAGCTTCTTGATAAGTTCTCTGTAGCCTTCCAGATCCTTCTTCTGAAGGTACTGAAGCATACTTCTACGACGACCAACCATCATCAGAAGACCTCTTCTGGAGTGATGATCCTTCGGGTTCTGCTTCAGATGCTCGGTAAGCTCGTTGATACGAGCGGTCAGGATAGCGATCTGAACTTCCGGTGAACCGGTGTCGCCTTCCTTACGGCCATAAGCCTTGATGATGTCTGTCTTCTTGTCTTTTGCGATCATGTTACTTTCTCCTTTTCTTCTGTCTCCGGACTATGTCCGGGATATCATACCCGCGAACCTGAGTTTCCGTCAAGGAACCCGTAAAACCAAGGCTGCGGCGTCAAACGTGGTTATGTTACCATACCGATGCCAAAAATGCAAGCATTAACCGGCATTTCCTGAAAAACAAACAAAAACATGTATCTTTCATGCATGACTAAAAGCCGGCAAAGCAGGCGCGCCTCTTACAGTGCGAAAAACGCCTCCACGGCAGGGATGTCCTTTTCTTTGAGATGACGCCTCAGCGCCTCAAGACTCTCGAACTTTTCTTCCGGCCGGATAAAGAAGCAAAGCTCCACTCGCACCTTCTTCCCGTAGAAGTCACCGCTCTCGTCAAAAAGATGTGTTTCCAGTACGACCTGACGCTCATCTGAACCTTCCACAGTGGGCCTGGATCCCAGATTTGCCATGCCGTGCATCGGATGCTCCATATCGAAAACACCCTTGCTGTCGGCAACATAGGCCTGAACCGCGTACGCGCCCTTTGGCGGCAGGATCAGTTCCTGCGGCACCGGGATATTCATCGTCGGGATCTGCAGCCTGTCAGTACCCAGATGTCTTCCATGCACCACCGTACCCGTGATAGCATACGGCGCTCCAAGCAGGCGCGTCACATGGAGCATATCACCCTTTTCGATCTCCTTACGAAGGAGCGTGGAGCTGATCACCTGTGTATCGGTCGGTTCTTCTGCAGCGGTGTCGGCATCGGTCTCATTTTTTCCTTCATCCCGCGCCGCCTTGATCTTACTCTCCGCCAGCACGGAAACGACGCTGTTTTCCGGTGCCTTCGACAGGTCGATCCTGACCTTTTCGATCAGATCGACGATGATCCCGTACTTGTCGGCATTGGCCCGCAAAAATTCCGCGTTGCCGCGTTTTCCGTACCCGAAGGTGACGTCATCTCCGGCCACGATTGCTTTCATGTTGTAGCGTCCGATCAGGATCTTCTCCAGGAAGTCTTCCGCGGACATGTTCATCATGTCCTTCGTAAACGGCAGCTCGATGCAGTAGTCGATCCCGAGGTCGTAGAACTTCTGCTTACGTTCCTCATCTGTGAGGATCCCTGTCTGACCGAACTTCAGGATCAGAACAAGGGTCTTCAGGCGGTGCTCCTGCGCAGTCTTCCTCAGTTCACGCATCAGTGCCTGATGGCCCATGTGCGTACCGTCGAACTTGCCGATGGATACCGCTGTCGGAGCCTTGACTGTAAGCAGGCTGTCAATGCTGCCTGCCTCCGCCATATCTTCGATCTCGGCGATCTTCTTCGCCGTATCCACGGTAAAGTCACCGACCTTCGTACGCTCCAGCGATTCCATGCAGGCGCCGCATCCGAGCTTCTCACCGATGTCCTTGCAAAGCGTCCGGATATACGTGCCCTTTGTGCAGCTTACAGTAAAACGGACGTGCGGTGCCTCGATCTCTTCGATCCGGATATCCAGGATCTGAACTTTCTTGGTCTTCCGCTCGACTTCCTTTCCTTCTCTGGCATACTGATAGAGCTTCTTGCCGTCGACCTTCCGTGCCGAATACATCGGCGTCAGCTGCTCGTAGTCTCCGAGAAAGCTCATGACAGCTTCCCGGATCTCTTCTTCCGAAGGCCAGCATTTGCCGGCAAATGTCTTCAGCGTCTGTCCGGTGATATCTTCCGTATCAGTCTCTACCCCGAGTAGCATCCCGGCACGGTACGTCTTGACGCCGTCTCCGATCCGGTCCACATCCTTCGTCGCTCTTCCAAGCGCCACCGGCAGCACGCCTTCCGCCATCGGATCGAGCGTGCCTGCATGGCCGATCTTCTTCATATGGAGAATACGCCTCAGTTTTGCGCAGACATCCATGGAAGTCCAGCCGGACTCCTTATATATATTCAAAAAACCGTTGTAAGTGTTATTGTTCATCCTCTAACTGCTCTTTCACAAGAGCTTCGATCTCCGCTGCGTTCTTCGCAAAATCAAGACCCATAAAGCATCCGGCCGCTCTCTTATGTCCGCCGCCGCCATACTGCTGCGCAATACGGCTGACATCTGCGAGATCGGAGTTAGACCGAAGCGACAGTTTAACCCTGCCGTCTTTTGTCTCATACATGTATGCAGCAAGCAATGCGCCGGTCGTTGTGCGCAGCTGATCGATCATGCCGTCCATGTCCATGTCTTCCGCGCCCATTTCCCTGCGGGTCTTCATGTCGAGGCAGCTGAGGATCAGGCGTCCGTCCAGACGGCTCTCCATATGGCACAGAAGCCATCCGAGCATCCGCTTCTGTTCAAAGGTCATGGAGAAGAAAGATTCCTCAATGATCCTGTTGAAATTTATACCGTACTCCATACACTTTGCAGCAACCCGCATTGTTTCCGGTGAAGTCGAATTATGCCTGAACACACCTGTGTCGTGGATCAGTCCGGTATAAATACATTCTGCAACTTTATAGTCAATGTATTCCTCTTCCAAAAGGCCATAAAGCACCTCACTTGCGGAAGAAGAATGCGGCTTCACCAGGCAATAATCGCCGAATCCGGGATTGGTAATGTGATGGTCGATCATTACACAGCGCTCAGCGTGATCCATGAACTTTCGGAACTTGCCGGTCCTGTCGGCGTCCGCACAGTCACAAACGACGGCAAGCTGATAGCGCATCTCGTCCCGATGATCCGTACAGACATCTCCGCTGCCGGAAAGATAGCGGAACTTCTCTCCCACCTCTTCCAGATACGGGCGCACGATCAGCTGCGGTCTGCCGCTCTCTGATTGTGCCCCGTCAGTCTGAGCGGTCTTTGCTGCGCGCAGATTCAAAATGTAGTTATATACACCGAGAACGGAACCCATACAGTCTCCGTCCGGGCTGATGTGCCCGAGGATACAGATGCTGTCTGCGTTCCGTAATTCCCGATTAAATATTTCCTTTGTCAGTTCAGCGCTCATCCGTTTCGTCCTCTGGAAGATCCGTCTCTTCCTCGTCCTCGTCGGTCTGCTCGTCGATGTCCTCTGTAAGATCCTCTTCCGGCTCATCCTTCGGCATACCGCCGGCTTTCGCCAGTTCTTCGATCTTCTTGGACATCTCGATCGCATATTCCATACTCCGGTCCGCGATGAACTGCAGCTCCGGTGTCTTGCGCAGGTTTACTCTGTGCGCAAGTTCACGGCGCATGTATCCAGCCGCATTCTTTAAGCCTTCGATGCTCTCCGCCATCGTATCATCCGAACCGAGCGTGGAGACATAGCATCTGCAGTACTGCAGATCCGGCGTCACATCCACTCTGGTCACGGTAAGCAGCGGATCGATCCGGGGGTCCTTGACATCATCCCGGATGATCGAAGTCAGCTCGCGCAGGACCTCGCCGTTGATTCTGTTGTTTTTTATGCTTCCTTTTTTCATAGTTACCTCTCTAACCGTGACATATGCCCTGCTCCGGTTCCCCTCCCGCTCACATTTTCACATTTCCTGAAAACAAGGAAGTGAAAATGCTCGCTGCGGGTCGCCGACGCCCGGCTCAGGGCATACGTCACGGTTTATGCAAGTGAACTACAGTGAAAGGTTGCATGCTGATTTAAGCGCGAATATGATGCAAGCCTGCATGGCGGTGTTCAAGCTGTGAAGAATGACCGTACTACACGATCCGCTGGCCGCCGAAGGCGGAACATGAGGTCGTGTATAGGTCAGGCGAACAGTTGAACGAGCCAGGCGCGCCGCATCATACCTGAGCGGCGGAATCAGCATGCAACTCTATACATCATTGAATTAATTTGCGGATGCCTGTCCTCTCGGAACCTGCACCATCTTGTAGATCTCCAGGTTATCATCGACCGCGACATCATTGAAACCGTCCAGAACGATACCGCACTCAAATCCGACCTTGACTTCCTTGACCTCATCCTTGAATCTCTTCAGGGATGCGATGTCTCCATCGAAGATCTGCTTGTCGCCGCGCATAACACGTGCGCGGGAGCCTCTCTCGATCACACCGTCGGTCACATAGCAGCCCGCGATCACGCCGACGCCGCTTGCCTTGAATAGCTGGCGGACGATTGCGCGTCCGGTGAACTTCTCCTCGTAGACCGGAGCAAGCATGCCGGTAAGTGCTGCCTGCAGGTCTTCGATTGCCTGGTAGATGACCCTGTAGAGACGCATGTCGATCTTCTCATGCTCTGCGGTAGACTTCGCGGTCGGATCCGGCTTGACGTTGAAACCGATGATGATCGCGTTTGCAGCGCTTGCCAGATTGACGTCGGACTCGTTGATGTTACCGACAGCGGCATGGATGATCTTGACGGCAACTTCCTCGTTGGAAAGCTTTCCGAGACTCTGCTTGACCGCTTCTACGGAACCCTGTACGTCGGCCTTGACGATGATCGGCAGTTCCTTGATGTTGCCTGCCTTGATCTCATCAAAGAGGTCGTCCAGGTTCATCTTCTGCTTGGTCTCCTCCAGCTTATGCTTCTTCTGCTCCGCGATGAAGGTCTCCGCAATGCTTCTGGCTTCCTTCTCATCATCACAGACCATGAAGACCTCACCCGCATTCGGGACGTCGTTCAGACCGAGGATCTCAGCCGGTACAGACGGGCCTGCCTTGCGGATCCGGTTGCCCTTATCATCGAGCATCGCACGAACCTTGCCGTAGCATGCGCCGGCTGCAACATTGTCGCCGACCTTGAGGGTACCCTTCTGCACAAGGACCGTAGCAACAGGGCCGCGTCCCTTATCAAGCTGTGCCTCAATGACAAGGCCTCTCGCGTTACGGTTCGGGTTGGCCTTGAGTTCAAGGACATCCGCCACCAGAAGGATCATGTCCAGAAGATCACTGATGCCTTCGCCGGTCTTTGCGGAAACCGGGCACATCGGCGTGGAACCGCCCCACTCTTCCGCAATCAGTCCGTACTCGGTCAGCTCCTGCTTGACCATGTCAGCATTGGCAGTGGGCTTATCCATCTTGTTGATGGCAACGACGACCTCGACGCCTGCGGACTTCGCATGGTTGATTGCTTCGATCGTCTGCGGCTTGACGCCGTCATCCGCCGCGACAACAAGGACCGCGATATCCGTGGACTGCGCGCCTCTTAAACGCATGGCGGTAAATGCCTCGTGGCCCGGAGTATCCAGGAAAGTGATCTCTCTGTCTCCGGCCTTGACCACGGAAGCACCGATATGCTGGGTAATGCCGCCGGCCTCACGGCTGGTGACGTTGGTGTTGCGGATCGCATCCAGAAGGGAAGTCTTACCATGGTCGACGTGACCCATGACGCAGACGACCGGGTTTCGGGTGACCATCTTCTCGGAGTCCTCTTCCTCCTCCTTAAGGAGCTCGGCAATAACGTCCTCCGCGACCTCACGCTCGCAGAGGATATCGTATTCCATAGCGATCTCTTCCGCCTCTTCGTATGTAAGGTCCGTATTGGGCGTGACCATCTTGCCTGCGAGGAAGAGCTTTTTGACGATAACACTCGGCTGCATGCGGAGCTTGTCCGCCAGGTCCTTGATCGTGAGCTTCTCCGGAATGGTGATGACTTTGATCTCCTCTTCCGGCTGCTCCTTCTTCGGTTCGGGTCTGATAAACGCGCCCTTGCCGGTCTTCGGATTCTTGGATGCAGCAATGTCGTCTACATACTTGTCTTTTCTGTCTTTCTTATCCTTACCGGCGAAAGCGTTTCTTCCGCGGCTGCCGGCATTCTTGTTCTGTGAAGGCTCAAAAGCAGGTGCTGCTGCGCCGCCTCTGCCGCCCGGAGCGGGTCTTCCGCCGGGAGCAGGTCTTCCGCCCTGACCGGTTCTGCCACCGGGAGCCGCCTGTCCGCGGGCAACGAAGGTCCTGCCGCCTTCACCCTGTGTCCTGCCTCTGCCGGTACCGGCCTGGCCCTGTGCGTCACGGCGCATGCCCTGTCCGGGAGCACCGTCGCGTCTTCCGGGTGCGGGCTTTCCGCCCTCGCCCTGCGGTCTCGGTCTGCGCTGTGCTCCATCCGCAGTGCGCTGCGCTGCCGCTTCTTTACGTGCCTGACGGGATGCCTCGGCAATTACAGCTGCAGCATCATAGTTGGCATAGGATTTGACGATCCTGACCTTGGGAAGGCCGTCATCCACTGCCGGTTTCTTCGCCTTCGGCTCAGACTTTGTTTCCTCGGGTGCCTTGGCCGGCTCTTCCTTCGGAGTCTCGTCCTCTTTTACTTCCTTTGTCTCCGGAACTGCGGTCTCCTTTACTTCAACAGCTGCCGGTTCAGCCTGTGCAGCCGTCTCCGGGGCACTTGCAGCCTGTTCAGGTGTCTCCTTGACAACCTGAGCCGCTGCCTCGCTGACAGCTTCCGCTGCTTCGACTTTTGCTTCCTCCGCTTTTACAGCTGCCGCTTCAGCCGCAGCAGCCTCCTTGCGAAGGACCTCTTCCTTTACATTCTGGACAGCCTCAGCCGTCTCGGCCGGGCGTGCCTGTTTCTGCTGGGATCCGAACACCGCCGGCTTGACCGGTTTTGTTCCTGCCGGCAGGGGTCTGGGTCTTTTTACAGCAGACTGAGTAGAAGCGGGCTGGCTCTCCGCCGGTCTGCGCTTTCTCTCTGAGCTTCCGTCAGCTGCACTCTTCAGTCTTTTCGGGAGTTCCTTGATGCTGGTGGAGTTCTGTTTTCTGAAAACGACATTCAGCTTCTTGCGGGGAGCTGCGGAGCTGCCGCTTCCTTCCGCCGCGCTTCCTTCCTGTTTTCTGGCAGGCGCACCCTGTCGCTTCAGATCCTTTTCATTATTCTCATTGGTCACAAGCATTTCCTCCCTTTTCGATAAGTGTCATCATACTCTTTGCAAATCCCTGATCTTCCACGGTCAGTGAAGCCCTTTCGCCGCGTCCGATCATATGTCCGAGTGCCTCCTTCGTGAACCCGGTCCGTAAGACCGGGATGTTCCGATGCCGGCACATATCTGTAAACTTTTTAATACTTCCCTCTGAGGCATCTGCCGCCAACAGGCACAGGGCCGCTTTCCCGGCATGCACGGACTGTTCCGCCGCGAACTCGCCGGACTTTACGGCACCCGCTCTCGCGGCCAGCCCGATCATCCTCTGAAGCTTCACTTCAGATGAGATCATCTCCTGTTTCGCCAATCAGGATCACCCCGCTTAAGTTATGCCTGCTCTCCGTCTTCCGGAGCGTCCTCGTAGACTTCTTCGGCACCTTCCGCGTATTCCTCATCACTCGCGTACTCGCCGTCCTCATACTCTTCGCCGGCATACTCACCCTCATAGTAGCCGTCCTCTGCATACTCGCCGTCCTCAGAAAGCTGCATGCCAAGCTCCTCGAGCAGTCCGGACTCTTCCGCCTGGCTCTCGGACTTGATATCGATCTTGTATCCGGTCAGCTTGGCAGCAAGACGCGCGTTCTGGCCTTCCTTACCGATGGCCAGCGACAGCTGGTAGTCCGGAACGATAACGACCGCCTCACGGGAGTCTTCATCCGCAACGACGCAGATGACCTTGGCAGGGCTAAGCGCATTTTCAATCAGGAACGCCGGGTTGTCATCCCAGTTGATGATATCGATCTTCTCTCCGCCGAGCTCGTCGACGATGGAGTTGACCCTGGTTCCGTTGACGCCGACACATGCACCGACGGGGTCAACATTCTCATCATGGGAAACGACAGCCATCTTGGTACGGGATCCCGCTTCACGCGCGATCGCCATAACCTCAACAACGCCTTCCTTGATCTCGGACACTTCCTCGGTGAAGAGGCACTTGACCAGATCCGGATGTGTACGGGAAACGGAAATGCGCGGTCCTCTCGGATTGTTCTTTACTTCCAGGAGATAAACACGGATACGCTGGTTGGGCTTGAGCGTCTCGCCCTTGATCTGCTCGTTCTCCGCAAGGATCGCATCCGCCTTTCCGAGGTTGATGCTGATATTGCGGCCGAGATTACGCTGCACAACACCGGTCATGATGCCATGCTCATGCTCAAAGAAATCACGATACAGGGAGTTTCTCTCCTCTTCACGGATCTTCTGCACGATCACGCCCTTCGCGTTCTGTGTTGCGATACGTCCGAACTTCTGGGAATCGATACTGATATCCACAGTATCACCGATCTGGACCTTCTTATCGATCATCATCGCGTCGGGAAGGCTGATCTCTTCGACCGGGTCCTCGACCTTATCCACGACTCTCTTGGTCTGGATGATCCTGTACTCGTAAGTATCCTTGTCAATGCTTACGGTGCAGTTGTCAGCCTTGCCGAAATGGTTCTTGCAGGCTGTCAGCAGTGAGCTCTCGATTGCCTCCAGCAGAGCTTCCTTCGGAATGTTGCGTTCCTTGCCGAGGATCTCCAGTGCTTCTTTTAATTCGGTGTTCATGTCTGTCTCCTTTATGCTTCGTTCAGAAATCCCCTGGAGCAAACCTCAAGGGTGTATGCTTCCGGGATGAAGTCTTCTTTGTCGAGCCATTTGCTTAAGTACCGTGATACCTTTGCGCAGTCATTGATCCCCACGCCGGGTGCCGGAATTTCTTCGTCGCTTTCCGTTTCTTCTCCGAGCAGCTCCGCAAGCTCCTCTCCCGGTGTAGGTACCGCCTCTTCTTTCGCCGCTTTCCGTTCTTCCTCAGCAGCAGCCGATCTGGCAGCAGCCTCTTCCTCCGTCAGGTCAATGTACAGGCGAAGGTACCAGTTATGATCCTCTTCTACAAATTCTGACTTCAGCAGTGTGAATCCGTTCTTCGCAAGATACGGCTGAATGAAGGCGTCCACACGGGTCAAATACTTCTGACTCATCTAAAATCTCCCTTATCAACGACTGAGGAGTGGGCCAATGCCCACTCCTCAATCAATTGTTTATTCATTACCATGCAAGATTTTACCATCAAAGTCCCAATATTGCAAGTACTTTCAACGGGACACATAAGTATATCTTTATTCCGCAGACGCCTCAGCAGCCTTCTTGCCCTTTGCGCCCGGTTTCTGCCAGCTGATAAAGTCACAGTCTTTATTCTCGCAGGCATAGAACAATCTGCCTTTTTTCGTACGGCGCTTGATGATCTCGCCGCCGCACTTCGGGCATCTGACTCCGGCTTTTTCCAAAAGCGGTTTGGTGTTGCGGCATTCCGGAAAGCCAGGGCAGGCAAGGAACTTGCCATGCGGTCCGTATTTGATGACCATGTTTCTGCCGCATTTATCACAGATCACATCCGTCACTTCATCCGCCACTTTGATACGGCCGAGGGTTTCTCTCGCCTTCTGCACGGACTGTTCAAGATCCGGATAAAACTCCGAAACCAGATCCTTCCAGTTTTCCTTGCCCTCGGCAATGTTGTCGAGGCGTTCTTCCATGCGTGCCGTGAATCCGGTATCCACGATCTCGGGGAAGGAACCGACCATCAGTTCGTTCACCGCCATGCCGAGTTCTGTCGCAAACAGGTTCTTCTTCTCCTTGGCTACATAGCTTCGCCCGAGAAGTGTTCCGATCGTCGGCGCATAGGTCGAAGGTCTGCCGATCCCGTCTTCTTCAAGCGCGCGGACCAGGGTTGCTTCCGTATAATGTGCCGGCGGTTCCGTGAAATGCTGATTGTCCTTTACTTCCGCAAAACGGATCGTCATGCCTTCCTTCAGGAAGCTTAAATCCTGCTTCAGCTCTTCATCATCCTTATCCTGGCGGTAGACCTTTAAGAAGCCGTCAAACTTGAGCTTGGAACCCGCAGCGGTAAAGATGTGGGAATCCCGCGTGAGGCGGACCGTTGTCTGCGCATAGACCGCGGAATTCATGCGGCTCGCGACAAAACGCTTCCAGATCAGCTGATAGAGACGGAACTCATCATTCGCAAGCTTATCCTTGATCTTCGCCGGCGTTTCGGTGATCTCTGTCGGACGGATGGCTTCATGCGCGTCCTGGACATTGCTGCCGGACTTGCCTGCAGCCGAACGATGGGATACGTATCCGTCTCCGTACTCCGCTGCAATGAAGCTTTTTGCCGCCGCCACGGCAGCATCGCTGACACGGATGGAATCGGTACGAAGATAGGTGATCCGTCCGTCCTCATAGAGCTTCTGCGCGATGCGCATCGTCTGCTGCGTGGAAAGATTGAGGCTTCTGGACGCCTCCTGCTGCAGCGTGGAGGTCGTAAACGGCCAGGGCGCGTTCTTGACGCGGTCGGTATCCTTTACTTCCGCAACGAAAATATCCTGATCCTTCACGGCATCAACGATCGCCTGTGCTTCAGCGGCAGTCTTTAAAGCCTTTTTCCTGCCGTTTTCTCCGTAGTACTGCGCTTTTACGGTTTTCGTTCCGTGTTTGATGGTTGCGTCTACGGTATGATACTCCTGCGGGATAAATGCCGCGATCTCCGCATCCCTGTCGCAGACCATACGAAGCGCTACCGACTGCACGCGACCTGCGGAAAGGCCTCTCTTGATCTTTTCCCAGAGCAGCGGACTGATCGAGTAACCCACGATACGGTCGATGACGCGGCGACCCTGCTGCGCGTCGACAAGGTTCATATCGATCGACCTCGGATGCTTGATCGCGTTTGTCACCGCTTCCTTCGTGATCTCATTAAAAGTGATACGGTAGACCTTTCGCGCCGGATCATCCAGTCCGAGCGCAGCCTTTAAGTGCCAGCTGATTGCCTCTCCCTCACGGTCAGGGTCCGTTGCAAGATAGATCTTGTCCGCTTTGGATGCTTCTTTTTTCAATGCAGCGATCAGGTCGCCCTTTCCGCGGATCGTTATATATTTCGGCTCATATCCGTTATCCACGTCCACACCCATCGTAGACTTCGGCAGGTCACGCACGTGACCCATGGAAGCGTCGACCGTGTAGCTGGAGCCGAGAAACTTCTTGATTGTCTTCATTTTCGCCGGAGACTCGACGATTACCAGATTTTTTGCCATTTCTGAGTACCTTTCAAAAAGACAGCCGACTGCTGTCATCAACTAATGAAAACTCTTACTATAATTTTAGGTTATTGTCAAATCAATTTTCAAAAAGTAACGGAAATTTTTTAAATTTTTCCTTTAATTATAAGATTAACAACATTATAATTCGTCCTATAGTTTTGTCTGTCACCCCGGCATTTCGGACCGTTTTGGCGATAAAGGAGTTTTATTATGGCTGAAAAAAACATTACATTTCACAGAAAACTGATCATTCCCAAGGACTTAAAGGAAATGTTCCCCCTCACGGAAGACCTTCGCACGATGAAGGAAGGCCGTGACGCGATCGTAAAGGACATCATTGAAGGACGCGACAAGCGCATGCTGCTCGTGATAGGTCCCTGTTCCGCGGACCGTGAGGATGCCGTACTGGATTACATGACCCGTATGGCGAAGGTCCAGGAAAAGGTCATCGATACGATCTTCATCGTTCCGAGAGTCTACACCAACAAGCCGAGAACTGTAGGCAAGGGATATAAAGGCATCCTGCATCAGCCCGATGCAGATAAGGCGCCTGATCTTCTGAAGGGCATCATCACTATCCGTGAGATGAACCTGAGGATCATGCGGGAGACAGGTTTTTCCTGCGCGGATGAGATCCTCTATCCGGAAACCTACCGCTTTATCTCCGACCTGCTTTCTTACGTTGCGATCGGTGCCCGTTCCGTTGAGGATCAGGAGCACCGCATGATCGCCAGCGGCCTCGATATTCCGGTCGGCATGAAGAATCCGACCAGCGGCAACTTGAACGTCATGCTCAACTCAATCGTTGCGGCACAGAACGAACAGTCCTTCATTTACCGCAACTGGGAGGTCTCCACCTCCGGCAACCCACTGGCGCACGCGATCCTGCGCGGTTACGAAAACCAGAACGGCAATACCTTCCCGAACTACCATTACGAAGATATCCGCCAGCTGCTCACGCTTTACGAAACCCGTGAACTTCAGAATCCTACAGTCATCGTCGACTGCAACCACGCCAACTCCGGCAAGAAGTATCTCGAGCAGATCCGTATCAGCAAGGACGTACTCTACTCCCGCCACAACTCCGAGGCCATCAAGCACTTCGTAAAGGGCCTGATGATCGAGAGCTACCTCGAAGACGGCAATCAGTCCGAGCACGAACATGTTTACGGCAAGTCTATCACAGATGCCTGCATCGGATGGGACAAGACCGAAAAGCTCATCTATGATCTCGCCGAACAGTGGGACAAGTAAAAGATGTAACTATTCAGCTCCTCAAGCGCGTATTACCTGCATCTGCGGTAATACGCGCTGTTTGTATTGCGCACATAGGACTTCAGCTCCAGTTTATGAAGCGCAGCAAGCGTTTCCCTGAGCGGCAATCCCGCAAATGCCGCGATGTCTTCGACATGCATCGGATCTTCCGAAACATGCCTGAACACTGCTCTTTCTTTCTCCTCCAGTACAGATTCATCCTTCCAGCCGATCTTAAGCTGTCCGTCTTCTTCCATACCGAAGTA
>JAFTBX010000101.1 GCA_017455005.1 Lachnospiraceae bacterium
ACGACCACAGCCACCGCGTCCTCCCCGATCACATCCAGCATGGCATCGATCTCGTGGCCGATGCCGCCGCGGAGAGTAGTGTCAATGCGCTTGGAGAAATACTTCACTCCCATGTTCTTTAAGGCAAGAGTCGCGTCCGTGACGTAGGCCTTCGCCGCTGCGGGCGGCATGGGGCGGGAGTTGGAGCTGATGAGAATGGCGTCAAGCTCGGCGACGCCCTTCGCCTTCAGCGCTGCTTTTTCGTTGAAGAATACTGCGGTCCTGGCTTTGGATCTCGCGAGAAGCACGCCGGTAGTATTGGCGCCGGTGAGATCGTCCGCAACTGCTCCGATGATAGGCATACGGTATCTCCGTTCCTTATTTCCTGGCGGCTTGCTGCCGGGTCATTTTTTTGTTCCGTAGTGCTTCCTGACAGCGTATTCCACGCAGACCTTGGTGGATTCGATCAGGCTGATGCAGCCGGCGATGCCCTTTCCTGCGATATCAAAGGCAGTGCCGTGGTCCACGGAGCCGCGGATAAAGGGAAGGCCCCAGGTAATGGTGACGGACTTCTCGAAATCGAGAGTCTTGCAGGCGATGTGGCCCTGGTCATGGTACATGGACAGGATGGCGTCGAACTTTCCGGACTTGCCGATGTTGAAGATGGAGTCGCCGGGGATCGGGCCGACTGCGTTGATGCCTTCTGCCTGTGCAGCCTCAACTGCCGGGAAGAGCTCATCGATCTCTTCTCTGCCGAACAGACCGTTGTCGCCGTTGTGGGGGTTGATGCCTGCCACAGCGATGAGGGGCTTCTCGATGCCGACGCTGGTCAGCTCCTTGTTAATGTTGCGGAGGAAATCCAGGACCACGTCCTTGGTGGCGAAGTGAACGGCGTCGATCAGGGACATGTGGCGGCTGACGAAGAACACGCGCAGCTTGTGGCAGGAGAACATCGTCAGAGCGTAGGGAGAATGGGTCGCGTTCTGGTAGATCTCGGTGTGGCCCGGCTCCTTGACGCCTACCATCTTGATGGACTGCTTGTTGATGGGAGAGGTGGATACCGCGTCGACCTTTCCTGCCATTCCAAGCTCGATGGACTTCATGATCCAGTCCACAGCCATCTGGCCGGCCAGCGGCTGGACCTTGCCCCATTCGATGGAGTCGGTGTCATAATCGCCGGTCTCCAGGATATCGATGGTTCCGAATTCATAGAGTGCCTCGTCGGGATCGTTGATCTTGCGGATCTTGATCTCCTTGCCGAGGACGTCGGCAGCCTTCTGGAGAATGGCTGCGCTTCCGATCACGAACGGCTTGCAGCATTCGATGATGGAAGGATCCAGCATGGTTCCGACAACGATCTCGGGACCAATGCCTGCGGGGTCACCCATGGTAATGGCGGTGACAGGACGGAATGTAGCTTGCTCTGTGCTCATCTGCTATCCCCTTTCAATATGCAATCATTTGGTTTCGCATTGCTTTCTTAACGCTTGCCTAGCGCTTTCGATATATTGATTATATTATCGTTTAGCTTTCGTTTCAAGTACCGAGCGAAGATTTTATGTTTCGCATAAATTTGCTGATTTTATCTCTGCAATTTCACCAAAATCAGTACAGAAAATGGTTTCGATTCCTTTCGGTTTCAAAGGATCCGGGTGGTTTTAGGGTTTCGGACGGTTTTTTTCGGAAATGTGTCACATTGACAGGGAAAACGACAACTGTTATTATCATAACGAAAGAAATAAGAAAGTTATACGATAACAAAAAGAAAAGCTAAACGAAAAGAAAGGAGCGTTACATTATGAAGATTGCAGTTGGATGTGACCCGAATGCGGAGGCTTACAAGCAGGAACTGATCACTTATATGAAGGGACTCGGCCACGAAGTGACGGATTTCGGCAGCGAAGATGTGATCTATGCCCATGTCGCCACGAAAGTCGGAGAGGAAGTCGCGGCGGGACACTTTGACCGCGGAGTCCTGTTCTGCGGCACCGGCATCGGCGTCATGCTCGCGGCAAACAA
>JAFTBX010000102.1 GCA_017455005.1 Lachnospiraceae bacterium
TGCCGAGCTCCGCCAGCAGGAAATGTCCGTCGCCGTTTATATCGATACTCGAGTAGCCCGCGGCGATACACTTAAAGAGACCGAACAAAAGCGACGCGCCCGCGATATTGAGTGGCGTCCAGTTACCGAAGATCATAACGGCCAGGGCCAGGAAACCGAAGCCTGCGACATCGCCGTTCGCGGTGCAGTTCGCGGTGGTCAGTGCGTAGACAAAACCGCCCATGCCTGCCAGTGCGCCGGAGATCGTCGTGCCGGCATAACGCATCTTGTGCACGTTGATGCCGAGGGAGTCCGCTGCCTGGGGATTCTCGCCGCAGGCTCTTAAGCGAAGACCGAACTTCGTCTTATAGAGCAGGATGGAGAGAATGATAAACAGCAGGATGCAGATATAGGTCGCAAGATAAACCTTGTGCAGGAAGGTATTGCCCAGGAAGCCGAGGTCGGCGTTCTTCTCAAAGCCGAGCGTCGACTTCTTGATCATAAACCAGCTCGCCGCGTCGCCCTTCTGCATCTGCAGGGTGTTCTGGTTCGCGATGATACGGATCATGAAGAGGACGAATGCCGGCGCCATCAGGTTCAGCGCGGTGCCGCCGATGGTCTGGTCCGCTCTCAGATTAATGGAGGCGAAGCTCAAAAGCAGGGAGAAGATCGCGCCCAGTAAAGCCGCGGCCAGCATTGCCAGGACCTCAAGTCCCTGCAGCGCCACCCAGTTCTTGGCTTCACTTGCCGCCTGGACCCAGGCAGCATTCTGCATGACATTGACAAATAAAACTCCGATAAAGGCGCCGAAGATCATGATACCTTCAAGGGCCAGGTTGATAATACCGCTTCGCTCAGCGAAAACGCCGGCAAGCGCCACGATCATCAGAGGGATCGCATAAAGCAAGGTCTGCTGAACAAGATACGTCATGCCTGCTTACCTCCTTCCTCTGTATTTGATGATGCATCCAAGGCGGCTGCCTCCCCGGCTTCCGCCGGTTCCGCTGCAGGTTCTGCAGCAGGCTTTGCCGGTTCTGCGTTGGCATTTGCCGTCTGCTCCTTCTTTCCGACGTTCTTTAAAAGCGTGCGGATGAAGAGTGAGAAGGCGCTTAAGTATACGATGACGGAAATGATGACGTCCGTGATGTACTCGTTATACGCGGTCAGGTTGGAAAGCTGCAGGCCAGCGATGCTCAGCATCGACATGAACATAGCCGCAAAGATGACGCCGATCGGGTTGCAGAGCGCAAGCAGCGCAACGGGGATGCCGTTGAAGCCGATCGCCGGAAGGGACTGGTAGGTGGACCAGAAGAACTCGGTGTTGCCCGCCAGGTTGTAGAGTGCCGCGCCGGCTGCGGAAAGCGCGCCCGCGATGCCCATGGAAAGAACGATGTTTCTGCGGTCACGGATGCCGGCGTAGCGGGACGCGTGGCGGTTGGATCCGCAGGCCTTCAGCTGGAAGCCGAGGGTCGTCTTTTCCATCAGTACATAGACGCCGATCGCAAACAGGATCGCGACGAGGATGCCGGCATTGATCTGGGAACCGGCGAAGATCTTGTCGAGGCCCATCTTGGCGGTCTGGACGTTGTTGAAGGAGGTCTTGTAAATGTAGCCGGACTTAGTGTTTTCGACGACATTTTTATAAGCTGTGACATCGAATACAAAGGTGACCAGGTTCGCGGCGATCCAGTTCGTCATGATGCAGGCCAGGACCTCGTTGATGTTGAGGAAGGCCTTCATCGCGCCGGCGATCATGCCCCAGAGGGCGCCTGCCAGCATACCCGCGAAGAACGCGATAAACCAGATGATCTGCGGCGGAACCACCCAGGACGGGATGCTTAAGGCCACGATCAGGGAGACCATCGTACCCATCAGGTACTGACCGGGCGCGCCGATGTTGAAGAGGCCGGTCTTATAGGCCATGGCAACGCTTAAGCCCGTCATGATGAGCGGCGTCGCACGGAAGAGCATGTTGCCGACGCTCGCGGAGTTGAAGCCCCAGGTCAGGACGCCTTCCGCGTTGCGGCCGGTCGAAAACAGTCCGCCGAAGACCAGCTTGATGCCGTCGCCGACGCTCTTCGCGCCGAGGGTCGGATCACGGAAGCCGACGATGGCAATGATGACCGCGCCGACTGCCATACCGAACACGATCGAGATCAGTGAAGCCAGTACAGAGCGGAAGCTGTCGCTTTCAAAAAAAGATTTCTTTTCCATCTCGCTTCACTCCTTTCACATATGCTTGGCGCCGGCCATGTAGAGGCCGAGCTCCTGGACGTTGGTCTTCTTCGGATCGAGCTCGCCGACGATCTCGCCGTTATGCATGACGAGGATGCGGTCGGAAAGGCTCATGACCTCATCGAGCTCGAGGGAAACGAGCAGGACTGCCTTGCCCTTGTCACGCTCCTTGACGATCTGCGAGTGGATGAACTCGATCGCGCCGACGTCAAGGCCGCGGGTGGGCTGCACGGCGACGATGAGCGGCTTGTCACGGTCGATCTCTCTCGCGATGATCGCCTTCTGCTGGTTGCCGCCGGACATCGAACGCGCGATGGTGTCGGATCCCTGTCCGCTTCTGACGTCGTACTCTTTGATCAGGCGGTCGGAATACTCTCTGACCGCGGAGCGGTTGATGAAGCCGTGGTTCTGGAACTTCGGCTCTTCAAAGCGCTGCAGGACCATGTTCTCCTGCAGCTGGAAGTCCAGTACGAGGCCGTGCTTATGACGGTCCTCGGGGATATGGCTCATGTTTTTGCCCTTCTCATGGATCGAGGCATGGGAGATATCCTCTCCGCAGAGCTTGATCTCGCCGGAAGAAAGCTTATCGTGACCGGTCAGGCCGTAGATGAACTCCGTCTGGCCGTTGCCGTCGATGCCGGCAAGACAGACGATCTCACCCGCATGGACCTTGAAAGAAACGTTATGCACGGCGTCACGGTCATGGACGTGGGACTTGATGCAGACATTATCCACTTCCAGGATCACTTCCTTCGGCTGCGCCGGGGTCTTGTCGATCTCGAGCTGTACCGGACGGCCGACCATCATGGAGCTCAGTTCCTGCTTGGTCGTGCCCTTCGTCTCGATCGTGCCGATGTACTTGCCCTTACGAAGGACAGAGACGCGGTCGGAGACCGCCATGATCTCGTTCAGCTTGTGGGAAATAAAGAGGATCGACTTTCCTTCCGCGACGAGATTCTTCATGACCTTCATCAGCTCGTCGATCTCCTGCGGCGTCAGGACCGCAGTCGGCTCATCAAAGATCAGGATCTCGTTGTCGCGGTAGAGCATCTTTAAAATCTCGACTCTCTGCTGCATGCCGACGGTGATATCCTCGACCTTCGCGTCAAGGTCGACGGAAAGGCCGTAACGCTTTGAAAGCTCCTCAACCTTCTTCCGGGCCTCCTTCTTCTGAATGAAGCCCATCTTCGTCGTCTCGGATCCGAGGATGATGTTTTCAAGTACCGTAAATACTTCCACCAGCTTGAAATGCTGATGGACCATGCCGATACCGAGCGCCGTTGCGTCGTTGGGGTCTTTGATCACTACCTTCTTGCCGTTTTTGCGGATCTCGCCCTTTTCAGGCTGATAGAGTCCGAACAGCACGCTCATCAGGGTCGACTTGCCGGCACCGTTCTCACCAAGCAGCGCGTGGATCTCGCCGCGCCTCAGCTGCAGGGTAATGTCGTCATTCGCGATAATGCCGGGGAAGACCTTGGTGATGTGAAGCATTTCAATTACATAATCCTGAGAATTATCCATATGTTTCACCCGCTCTACAATCTGTTTTCGTTCATCATGAACCGCATACCGGCATATCCAAAACTGCCGGCCGCGGAATTGTACAGAAACTATGTTTTAATTATAACACACAGTACAGCCTTTTACATCAAAAATCCCCCTCTGCGGAAGGGAACCGTAGAAGGGAGACTTGAATACTAACACATCTCAATACTACGGAAAAATCCCCTTGGGCGGACGTCGACGGCCAGCAGCGACGGATTTCGCAACATTGTTCGTTTGCAATGCGAAATCCGGAGCGGGGCGCCAGGCGCCGGTGACGCCTGTTTGGCGCCGACCGGAGCGAAGCGAAGAGGGGAACCGCACAAGGGGATTTTGACGTTATAAGTGAATGAACCCGTTTTCAGTTAACCGGCTGAACAGTTTCAGGCCTTCGCCTTCTTCTCACCGAACCCCGGCGCAAAGATGGTCTTATCGATCGCGAAGATGATGATCATCGAGACGCCGCCGGTCGCAACCGTCGTGACGATGTTGCGGATCGCGTCCGGAATGCCGAACGCCGCGGTCAGCGGGTTCCAGATACAGGTGAAGAGGTTCATGACCAGCATAACACCGAAGGTACCGAGCGCATGCATGAGGATCTGCGGCGCCAGCGGGCCGTGACTGCGGAAGGTCACGTTTCTCTGCAGCGGGAAGTTGATGCACTCGCCGAGGATGATGGCGGTGTAGTTCGCAAGCGTAAATGCTAGACCGCCGTCCGCGAGGCTGTTGCCGATGACGGAAAGCGTAAACGGCACGCCTGCGATGCTTGTCCGGATGCCCGGCCAGACCCACTCGGTCTGTCCCACGATACCCTCGTAGAATTTAGGCAGGAAGGTCAGCAGCAGGTACTTGATAAAGGTAACCACATAGCTGAAGATGATGAACAGGCCGCCCTCTCTGATCCACTTTGCTGCCTTCGGGTGCTTTTCTGCAAAACTGTTAAAAAAACTCATTTCGATTTCCTCATTTTCCGATGCTCTTTGCCTTCTTCTGGACCTTCTGCTGGCGGAAGAATCCGCTGATCACCTTGCCGAGTCCGCTGAAGAACGCCAGCGCATGTCCGTTGACGATGGTAAGGATGCCCTCGCACATCTCCTGGGATACCATGCCGCCCGCCATCTTACCGATCGCGCGGAAGGGCATGTTGTAGATGAAGATGATGTTGAGGTCAGGTTTTCCTGCCGCCATGCTCTTATTAAGCATGTTCGTCATGATCTTCCAGACCGTCCTTGCCTTAAAGCTCTTCGCGTAGTAAAGCTGCGCGATCGCGTCGTTCATGCGGAGCGTGCCGCTCCAGCTGCCGTCCGGGATCGGGTGTCCGAGAAGTGCGGTAAAGTCGGCGTCGGAAACATTTTTAATATCAGCTTTTACGTAAGCCGGGATCAGCGCGTTTGCGGGAACCGGTGCGTTCGTGCCCTGCACCTGCACCGCCGCGCTCAGACGGATATCCTCTGCGGAGGCGCCGATCTGGATCTCATACTCACCGCCGTCGGTCTCGAACTTTCCGGTCTCCACGTTAAAGTAACGGAATGCCTTATCATCGAGCGGGATCACAACTTCCCTGCTCTCTCCTGCCTTCAGGAAGACCTTCTGAAAGCCCTTCAGTTCCCTGACGGGACGATAGACGGACGGGACTTTCGCGTGCACATAGAGCTGCGCCACTTCCGCGCCGTCCCGGTCTCCGGTGTTGGTAACGGTAAAGCGCGCTTCCTTATCCGTCGCGGTAAGATTGCTGTACGCAAATGTCGTATAGCTTAAGCCGTAGCCGAAGGGGAAGGTCACAGGGACGCCCGCCGTTGTAAAGTAGCGGTAGCCGATGTAGAGACCCTCGCGGTACTCTACGGTGCGTTCCTTTGCCGGGAAATACGGTGCGGACGGGGTGTCCTCGTAACGAACGGCGTAAGTCTCCGTCAGCTTTCCGGAGGGGTTGATCTCTCCGAGGATCGCCTTCAGCATCGCGGATGCGCCTGCCTGGCCGCAAAGATATCCGTGAATCAGCGCCTTGCACTCACCGAGCCACGGCATTTCCACGGAGGAACCTGCCGACATGACGACGATCGTGTTGGCGTTCGCCTCGTGCACAGCCTTCAGGAGTTCCACCTGGCTGGCCGGAAGCTTCATATGCTGACGGTCGAGTCCTTCCGACTCACTGATCTCGTCGAGGCCGAGGTAAAGCAGCACGTAGTCCGCCTTCTTCGCGAGCTCTACGGCCTTTTTCACCATCTCCGGATCGCCTGCACCGCTTCTCGGATAGCCCGCTTCAAAGCCCACGACGTCGAGGTCGAAGCTGCCGATGACATCCATCGTGTTGTCGAGCTTCGTGCAGTTGACGACGGAGGAACCCGCGCCCTGATACCGCGCTCTTGCCGCGAACTCACCGATGACGGCAACCTTCGCGCCCTTTGAAAGCGGCAGGATGTGGTCGTCATTCTTTAAGAGGACAATGCTTTCGCCGCTTGCCTTCATTGCCATCTGATGATGCGCTTCGACGTCGAAGCTGCGGCCCTTATATGCGTCGCAGGCCTTTCTCGTCTGCAGCACCACATCCAGCAGCTCATCGACTCTGCGGTCGATCAGTTCCTCGGAGATCTTTCCCGCCTTGCAGTCACGGATCAGCTTCTCGGGACCGTCGCCGCCGGTGCTTGGCATCTCCAGATGAGAGCCTGCACGGACGCCCTCGGTAAAGTCATTGTTTGCGCCCCAGTCGGAAACGACAAAGCCGTCAAAGCCCCACTCGTCCCGGAGGATCTTCTGGAGGAGCTCTTCATTTTCGTTGGCGTAAACGCCGTTGATGCAGTTGTAGGAAGACATGATGCTTCTCGGATGGCCTTCCTTCACCGCGATCTCAAAGCCGGTGAGGTAGATCTCACGGAGCGTCCGCTCGTCCACGACGGAGTCCGAGGCCTGACGCCTTAACTCGGAGTTGTTCGCCGCGAAATGCTTCGGGCAGGCGGAGATCCCGTTTGCCTGGATGCCGCGGATATAGGCCGCCGCCATCTTGCCGGCAAGGTACGGATCCTCGCAGAAATACTCGAAGTTTCGTCCGCACAAAGGAGAACGCTTCATGTTGAGGCCGGGGCCCAAGAGGACGGATACATCCTGGCAGGCAGCCTCCTCGCCCAGACACCGTCCGATCTCCTCGCCAAGCTCCGGATCCCAGCTGTTCGCGACCGTTGCCGCCGTCGGGAAGCAGGTCGCCGGAACTGAGCCGTTTAAGCCCAGCTGGTCTCCAGCGCCCTCCTGCTTGCGGATGCCGTGCGGTCCGTCGGAAAGGCAGATCGAGGGAATCCCCTTCTTTTCGACGGACACCGTATTCCAGAAGTCCCTTCCGGACAGCAGGTAGGCCTTCTCGTCCAGTGTGAGCGTATCAATAATGTCCTTATGTTTCAGCATTGTCTGTATCTCACTTTCCAATGAGCTATCGTCTCTGAAAGCAGGGCATGCTGCCTGATGGTTCAGAACAGCATGCCCCGCCGGTTATGGAATCATTAATCCATGGTTCCTGCTTTTCTCTTCTTGTAGTTGCTTAAGAACTTCGCGAAGAGTGCCAGGCACGCGATGCCGACAACGGCGTCAACGCCGTACATGAGCTTCTTCCACGGTGCCATGCCCTCGTTGAGGTTCTCAGGCGCATACGCGCGGCTGTTCGCGACAACGTAGAGGATGTTCTTTGCGGAGTTGCGCATTGCCTGCTTCGCGCCGTTGGTGTCGCGGAAGCGGACATCATTGGTCGCGGTCGGGTAGTTGACGAGCATCAGGTCGGAACCGTTACGGATACCCTGGTCAGCGCTCATGTAACCGTAAACGCCGAAGTAGTCGGTCTCGACGAAGCCCTTGAAGCCCCACTCACCGCGGAGCACGTCGGTCTGCAGTTCCTTCATGCCGCCGGACCAGCGGTTGCCGATGTAGTTGAAGGAGGACATGACTGCCAGGCAGTTGGAATCCTTGACGCAGCGCTCGAACGGCTTCAGATAGATCTCACGGATCGCCTGCTCGTTGGACCAGGTGCAGAGCATGTCGCAGCGGTTGCCTTCCTGGTCATTCAGGGCGAAGTGCTTCATGTAAGCGTAGACCTCATGATCCTGGGAGCCCTTGACTGCCTGTGCGGCGATGTGGGCGGAAAGGACCGGGTCCTCGGAGTAGTACTCGAAGTTACGTCCCGCAAATGCGGTTCTGTGGATGTTCATCGCCGGAGCGTACCAGCCGGAGACATCCATCTCGTTTGCCATCATTGCGATGCTCTCGCCGAACTGGCGGGCAAGATCCTTGTTCCAGGTTGCAGCGATGACAATGCCGACCGGGAAGCCGATGGAACCGACGCCGGTGAAGTTGTTGTTAATGGAAGCCGGGCCGTCGCAGTCGTTGGTACGGACCTTGCCGATGGACTCGATGCCGTTGGTCTGGTAGCCGCCGAGGGAGATGATGGAGTTCATCTCATCGAGGGTCAGCTGATCCATGAGCTTATCCCACTGCGGATCATCCTTATCGAGGCCGCGCATATCGACGAGTTTGAGGCCGTTGCTTGCGCCGGTGATCACTTCCGGAGCGTTCGGATCTTCATCCATCGCGGTTGCTTCCGGAGTCAGGTAGTTGCTGATGTTATAGAAGGTAGCCTTGGCATCTGCCGGCATCTCATAGCTTGCCGGAGCGGCAGTAGCCTCTGCGTAGTTCGCGAATCCGTCCGCACGGGAGAGGTAAGTGACCTCGCCTGCTGCCTGATCGAACAGGTTGGTCGCGGTAACCAGATCGGAATCACGCTTGTTGTCGCCGTTATAGACCTCGGTCTCGGCAACGGTGAAGGTCTTGGAGTCAAGGATGTTGTGGGAGTCGCTGTTGACGGAGATGATATAGTCGCCCGCCTCAAGGACATAGCCCTTCGCATCGATATAGTCATAGGACATCAGCTCTTCCTTGCTGATGGTGATGGCAACGTCTTCGGACGCGCCGGGCTCCAGCATGGAGGTCTTTTCGAACTGTACCAGGTTTGCGGAAGCCTTCTCAATGCCGCCGTTCGTATAAGGCGGGTTGGAGTAGACTTCGACGACTTCCTTACCTGCCACAGAACCGGTATTGGTGACCTTGACATTGAAGGAAATGCTGTCGCCGTTATCGGTGATGTCGCCCATCTCCTGGGTGAAGGTGGTGTAGGAAAGGCCGTAGCCGAACGGATACTGGACGACCTTGTCATAGTCGATCAGGCCTTCCGCCGCTGCCGTCTCGTAGAAGCGGTAGCCGACATAGATGCCTTCAACGTAATTGACGAAGGACGGGACAGCCGTTGCTTCCTTGCCGGTGAAACCGACGGAAGTATAATTGAACTCGTCCATGTTGGTGTAGTTGAAATCACCGAAGTTGTTCCACCACGGAGTATCCCTGTGGTTATAAACGAGGGTGTCGATCGTCTTTGCGGACGGGTTGACCTGGCCCGTAACGATCTCTCCGAGCGCGGTAAGACCGATGTGGCCGCCGGGTGCTGCCCAGATCAGGCCCTTGATCTCGGGATGGTCCTCAACAAAGCCGAACTCGAACGCGTTGGAGCCGTTGTAAACGACGAACACCTTGTCAAAGTTCGCGCAGACGAGGTCGATCATCTCTTCCTCGCGGTTGCTGAGCTGTAAGTAATGATCGCCGGCATCCCAGTCGTTGCCTTCATTGAGGGCATCATCATAGTGTGCCGACCTGTAGGTAGTACCGTCCTGATAGGTGCCGTCGATGATCGCCTGAACGTCAGTCGGTAGATCCGCGCCCTCGCCGCCGGGACGGGAGATAACGATCATGGCAGTATCGGAGAATGCCTTCGCGTTCTCGATCATGGCGTCAGAGTACTTGCTGACATTGGGCTCAGGAAGGGTCCAGTCCTGATCCCACATGCCGCAGACCGGACGGTCAGCCTTGTAGTCCACATAGAACTTGCTGAGTTCCTCGTTGGTCTCGATACCCGCGTCCTTTAAGCTCTGCAGGATGTCAACGGATTCATATGCCTCATTCAGCGCGCCGGAACCGCCGCCGCCGAGCATCGGGTTGGTGGAAGCCCAGCCGAAAACGTTCAGCTTGGAGCCTGCTGCCATCGGAAGGATGCCTTCGTTCTCGAGAAGCATGGTTCCTTCTTCATCGATGGTCACAGCCAGCTCCTTGGCAGCTTCGGACGTTGCCTCATCGATCGTTCCGCCGCCGCTGACCAGATCGAGCATCGTGCTCATCGGGCCGGAACAGATCATGTTGACGCAGACACAGACGCCGAGGATCGCTGCCAGAAGGGCAGATCCTCTCGCCAGGCGCTTGCCGGGCTTGGCCATCTTGCTGACTGCAATAGAGATAACGATCGCAGCGACGATGATCACAGCGATCGCGATCAGGTAAGACTTGATCGAAGTGATGACATTCATGACATCACTCATGTTGATAGACAGCATGCAAGTTTCCTCCTCTGCTAAAACAATACCTGCCCGCATTGTGTGATCTTTCATTGAATCCAATCACTTTAATTATGTGATTATCATTTTAATTTATACACAATGCGGGCTGTTGTTATTGTAACACATTCATAAACCGAAAGTCACATCGCAGAATAGTAAAAATGCACAATCGATTTTTAGGCATTTTGTATGCTGCTGCTCACAGACAGCAGCCCGTGGCAGTCTCCTGATCAACCGGGCCGGCTTTCCCGAGATTTAGGATTTCGTTTTAGGGCGCATGATGCTATAATGGGATGCGGAATGTGAAAATGCCGGCGGCGATGCATCATGTTATGACTGCGGCGGCATTTCCTGAATACGTAAGAGAGGGTTTGAACCATGTATCGTATCGGTATCGATCTTGGCGGCACAAATATAAAAGCGGTCCTTCTGGACGAGTTCAATCATATCGTGGTTTCCGACAGCTGTCCGACGCAGGCGGCCGGCGGATTTGAAGGGGTCATGAACTCGATCGTCATCATGATCCGCAAGCTGTTTTCGGAGGTTCCGGAGGTCCCGGGCACTGAGCGTGACGCGATCCGGGGCGGACTTACGATCCCCGGCCAGATCTATGGACCGGAAGGCCCGGTGCTTTACGCGCCCAATCTCGGCTGGCACGATGTGGATCCCGTGGGTTATCTGCGCAGGAACCTGGGCGTTCCCTTCGTCATGGCAAACGACGCGGATTGTACTGCTCTCGCGGAGGCAGTCATCGGCGCCGGGGAAAAGTACCGTTCGATCCTGATGCTGGCGCTCGGCACAGGTGTCGGAGGCGCCTTTATACTGAACCGGAGGATCTTCGACGGCTTCGGCGCTTTCGGCGGAGAGTTCGGACATTTTCCGCTCGTCCATAACGGACATCCCTGCCCCTGCGGCCTGAACGGCTGCTTTGAGCAGTACTGTTCCGCGACGGCGCTTGCGAGACTCGGCCGGGAAGCGATGGCCGCGGACTCCGAGGCTGCGAGGAACTCTTCTCTCTGGGCACTCTGCTCCCATGAACCGGATAAGCTTACGACTGTGCATCTCTTCAAGGCCGCGGCGGACGGCGATCCCGCAGCCGTGAAAGTAATCAATGATTTCCTCGACTACCTTGCCGAGGGCATCACAGGCCTCGTCAATATCTTCCGCCCGGAAGCCGTCATCATCGGCGGCGGACTCGCGGAAGCGGGTGACGCGCTCTTTGTCCCGACCAACGAGCGGATCTCGAAGATGACCTACGGGCACAGCTACATCTCCGCCCCGCCTGTGATCAAGGCGGCCGGCGGCGTCTACACCGGCGCGATCGGCGCGGCGCTGCTGAATCCCGCGGAAGGGGAGAATTGACAAAGGAGGGCCATTCGGAATCCGCGCCTGAAGGCGCTTCTTCCTCATGGTGGCGGTCGGCAAAACACGGCGGGCCGTCGCAGCCTGCTCCGCGCTGCTTCCGGCCTGCGCCGCCATACGGCGGCTTAAAGATGCAAAAATGCAGCTACTCGCAAGCAAGCTTGCGGTAGCTGCATTTTCACATCTTATGCCGTGTTTTTACGTTTAGCCGAAGTATCTCTTGAGCAGTCCTGCAAACGCCTGGCCGTGTCTTGCCTCGTCGCGGGCCATCTCGTGGACGCTGTCATGGATCGCGTCAAGGTTGAGTGCCTTTGCCTTCTTGGCCATCTCGGTCTTGCCTGCGCATGCGCCGTTTTCTGCCTTGACTCTCATCTCAAGGTTCTTCTTGGTGCTGGTGGTGACGACTTCGCCTACCAGCTCAGCATATCTTGCCGCATGCTCTGCCTCTTCCAGTGCTGCTCTTCTGAAGTACTCGCCGATCTCCGGATATCCCTCTCTGAATGCCTGGCGGGACATCGCCAGATACATACCGACCTCGGAGCACTCGCCGTTAAAGTCGCTGCGAAGGAAGTTCATGATCTCTTCCGGAGCGCCTTCTGCAACGCCGATTACATGCTCTGCAGCCCAGGTAAGCTCTTCAGCTTCGCTTGCCTTGAACTTGGATGCCGGTGCTTTGCAAAGCGGGCACTGCTCGGGCGGATTCTCAGCCTCTACGCTGTAGCCACATACGGTACAAACCCATGTCTTCATACTCATTCCTCCATAAATATATGCTTTTGATGCTTATGAAAATGCTGCCTGCTGCCGGTGCCGCTTATCCGGGATCAGTTCTGCGCACTTTCAGTTTCCGTAGCTTCAGTATATGTCACATTTGAGTTTTGCGCAACAAAATCCGCTACTTCGTTGCTTAAAACCGCCAGTTCGAGCTCGCCCTCGCTGGTTGCTTCCGCGAGCGCTTCGACATTTTCATAACCGAACTCTTCCGCGTACTTTGCGGTCGCCTCGTCGGTCACGGTGATGCCTTCCTTCTCCGCGATCGCGTAGATGACAGCCGCACGCTTTGCAGCGTCGGTCGCGCCCTCGGTCAGGCTGTCGCGGAACTCGTTGTAGGTCTGTCCGTACATCTGGATCATGGAAGCAAGGGACATGCCGTAAGCTCTGGAAAGCGCCTTGTCATAGGTCTGGATGTAGATATCCTTCTGCCAGTCGATGGCTTCCTGGCTCGGCTCGACCTCGCTGGTCTCGAGAATCTTGGAAAGGATCGCGTCCGCGAGCTCTTCCTTCGCGGAAGAATCATTCATGGTCTGCAGGCCTTTCTTAAGATAATCCTTCAGGCCGTCTATGGTATTGTAATCGCCGTTAGTGATCTCCTCAACAAACTCGTCGTCGATCTGCGCCATGGTGCGCGGTCTCTCGATCTTGTTGATGTCGCAGACAAAGAGCGCGTCCTTGCCGTTCAGCTCTTCCTTGCCGTAGTCCTCCGGGAAGGTGACATTGACATTGATCGTCTCGCCGTAGTGTCCGCCGATCAGCTGCTCCTCAAAGCCCGGGATAAAGGTGCCGGAACCGATGACGAGCGGATAGTCGGTACCGCTGCCGCCCTCGAACTCCACGCCGTCGATGGAACCGACAAAGTTGATCGTCGCGGTATCGCCCTCCTGGACCTCTCCATCCGTGATCTCCACCGGATAGCTCGGCAGGATGTTGGTCTCGATGTAGTTATCCACGTCCTCGTCGGTCACGACCGCCGCCTTGGTCGCGGTCAGGTCCAGGCCGGTGTAGGTGCCCAGCTTGATCTCGCCGAGGGACTCGGGCTTGACCGGCGCGATAGCGCTGATCGCGGAGATTGCCTCAAGGGTGTCGGTGTCAAGCGTCTGCGCCGTTGCGGAAGACTCTTCCGTTCCAGCCTCGGTGCTCTCGCCTTCCGCAGCCGTCGTCTCTGCCGCCGCTTCCGTGCTCTCCGCCGCGCTGGTCTCTGCTGCCGACTCGGTCGCTGCCGCGGTGGTCTCCGCAGTCTGGCTGCCGGAGCATGCGCTGAACATGCAGGCAGCCGCCAGTGCAGCCGCCGGGATCATAAACTTTCTGATCTTCATCATAATACTTGATTCCTCCATGTAGTACTTAATAGTAATCCGCGGACCCGCCTGCCGCACATCTGCAGCAAGCGCCCCGTGAGTGAAACATCAGTGCAGGATCTTCGGTGATCTCCAGTAGCGGAAGAGCACCTTTGCGATGATCTTATCCTTGCTGATGTAGCTTTCGTTCCAGTAACGGGCGTCCAGCGAGTTGTTGCGGTTGTCGCCGAGGAAGAAGTAATGCCCTTCCGGCACCTCAAAGCTCATATCGCCCGTATAGAGCATCGGCTCGTTTAAGTAGTCCTCCTCGAGCTTTTCGCCGTTCACATAGACCGCCGCCGTCATAAGCTGCGCGTCATCACCGCGGCTCAAGTCCAGACCCGGGTTATAATTGAGTTCGGACTGCGCGACGGAGCCTTCCGCCACGATCTCGACCTTGTCGCCCGGTACGCCGATGCAGCGCTTCAGATAATAAAGCGTCTTCGGATGATTGATCGTCTCCCCGCAGTGCGGGCAGGTCTCGGGCGCCGTGCCCTCACCCATCGCCACATTGCAGCGGTTGCAGATCCATCCGAACTTGAAAATGCTGATGTCGCCCCGCTCCGGCTCGCCGAAGGTGTAGGACAGCCTGGAGCCGATCACGCGGTCACCCTCCATGATCGTGCTCTCCATCGAAGAGGTCGGCACGGTCGAGTTGGCAATGATGAACGTGTTGCAGAGAAACGCGATCGCAAACGCTGCCACGATCACTTCGATCCAGCTTAAGATCTCCCGCAGCACGGGGTTCATTGAGTTTTTCTTTTCTTTCTCATCCATAAAGCGCTCTTTACTGTTCCCGTAACATAGCAATGCTGCCGGCGCTGTAAACACCGGCACGCATTTTACTATACACCAAAATTAAGTCTAAAGTGTGTACTAATTTATAAAAGTTTCATCAGCCTGCGTTGGAAGCGGCGATCTTGACCTTGCTCCAGAGCTCCGCGATGACCTTACGGGTATCTTCATTATAGTTGAAAACCTCGTCGTTCGGGTTGCCGGTGCGCGGCATGAACGCGTCGATGCCTTCGTACTCGCCGCCTTCCGCCGTCAGGTCTTCATTGACCTTGGTGATCGGGGAGGTGTAGCCGACATACTCGGATTTGTCGTACGCCGGGTCATACTCGGAAATGAAGTTGATGAACTCATGCGCAAGCTCAACATTTTCCGCGTTCTTCGGAATGACCATGCAGTCGGACCAGAGGTTGGTGCCGGTCTCCGGGCAGTAGTAGCCCATGTCTTCGTTCTCCGCCATGACATAGCTTGCGTCGCCGGAGTAGATGAGGCCGAGAGCTTTACGTCCCTGCGCCATGTTGTCGATGATCTCGTCGGTGACGATCTCGGGCTGCATGGTGTTGACGCACTGCAGCAGGAACTCATACGCCTCGTTGAGCTCGTCCGGATCATCGGTGTTCATGGAGTAGCCGAGGTACTTGAGCGCCATCATGAAGGAGTCGCGCTCGGAGTCATAGAGATAGATGTCGCCCTTGTACTTCTCGTTGAGGAAGATGCCGAAGCCCTGCTCCTCGAGGTCCTTCTCGTCGACCTTGGTCTTATCGTAGCAGATGCCGACCGAACCCCAGAAGTATGGTACGCAGTAGGTGTTGTCCGGGTCATAGGGAAGTCCCAGGACGCCCGGGTCCATACCCTCGAAGCAGGTGAGCTTGGACTTATCGAGAGGCTGCAGGCGGTCCTCCTGCAGAAGACGCTCGATCATATAGTCGCTCGGTACGAGTATATCATAAGCGTCGCCGTTCGCGACCTTGATATACATCTGTTCATTGGACTCAAACTCGTCCATCAGGATATGTGCGCCGGTACGCTCTTCAAAATCGGACAGGGTATGTTCGCCCACATACTCGCCCCAGTTATATACGTGCAGGGTCTGCCCCGCAAACTTTCCTTCGCTTTTGCTGCCGCAGCCGGCTGTCGCAAGCATTGTTCCAACTAAGATTGCTGCCAAAACAAATGCCCTTTTTTTCATTCTCTGATCTTTACCTCCGTAAAATTAATGCTTCACCGGCGCCACGCCGGCTTTATCACATGGCAATGCAGGCTGCCCCGTATGCCGTGCTTTCTTTACTGCTCTTTGGCGACGGCCGCTGCCTCCGCCGCCTTCTTCTTCGCGATCATCCGGTCTCTGACAAACGGGATGATGTTGATGATGAGAAGGATCAGCGTGATCACACCGATGATCAGCGAAGAGATCGCATTGATCGTAGGATTGACACGCTTGCTCATGGTGTAGACCATGATGCTTAAGTTCTTGACGCCGCGTCCCGTGACGAAGTAGGAAATGATGAAATCGTCGAAGGACATTGTGAAAGCGATCAGCGCGCCGCTGAACACGCCCGGCATGATCTGCGGGACGATGACCTTGATCAGCGCCTGCCAGGGCGTGGCGCCGAGATCCATGGCTGCGTCCGCAAGGTTCGGATCCAGCGAACGGATCTTGGGCATGACGCTTAAGATCACGTACGGGATACAGAACGCGATATGCGCGAGGATCATGGTCAACAGTCCCCTCTCCACGCCGACGGTGATAAAGAAAAGCATCAGTCCGATCGCCGTGACGATCTCGGGGTTCATGATCGGGAAGTCATTGATCTGCAGCACCAGATCACGCACCACACGGCGCGACTTGGACAATCCCACAGCCGCGAGGGTGCCGGCGATCGTGGAGACCACCGTCGCAATGACCGCGACCAGGACGGTCGTATAGACTGATTCCATCATCTGCTTATCGCGGAACAGTCTCTCATACCACTGCAGGCTGAAGCCCTTCATGACCGTCAGCGACTTGGAGCCGTTAAAGGAAAAGACCACGACGCAGATGATCGGAAGGTAAAAAAATACCAGCGAGAGGATCATGCAGATTTTGCCGAAGATACGTTTATTCTTCTTCATATGCGGACCCCCTTCCTTAAGACTCTCTGACGCCGCCGGAGTTTCTGAGCTCCAGGGTGCGTACAAGGTACATGCTGAGCATCATGATGACCGCCATGATGACGGAAATCGCGGAACCGAAGTTCCACTCGCCCACCGTGATGAACTGGTTCTCGATGACATTACCGATCAGGAAATACTGGCCACCGCCGAGGAGCTTCGGAATAAAGAAGGAACTGACCGCGGGCAGGAAGACCAGGCTAATGCCGCTGATGACGCCGGGAAGCGACAATGGAAGCGTGACTTTGAGGAAGGACTGCACGCCGTCCGCGCCGAGATCCGACGCCGCTTCGAGCAGCGAATGATCCATCTTGCTTAAGGACGTATTGATCTGCAGGATCATGAACGGCAGGAAGTTGTAGACCATACCGATCAGGACGGCGGTCTCCGTGTAGAGGATCTCCACATCCTTAAAGCCGAACAGTCCGAAGATCATCGAGAACAGGCCGCCCTTACTTAAGAGTCCGATCCACGCGTAGGTACGGACCAGCATGTTGATCCAGGTCGGCAGCGTGATCGCAAGGACAAGCATGTTGCGCATGCGGTCTGAGCTGTTCGCGATAAAGTAGGCGACCGGATATCCCAGGATGACGCAGACGACCGTCGTCTTAAAGGCGATCTTTAAGGAACGCCAGAGCACCAGCAGGAAATCCGGGTCCGTGAAGAACCGGATGAAATGCCGGAGCGTAAACTGGAACGAAAGGATCGCATTGCCCGTATCGGTAAAGGCGTAAAAGACCACCAGTACCATGGGGAGCAGCAGCATGATCACGCTCCAGACGATATATGGCACAGCCAGCTGTGAAAAACGTTTCAATAGTTTGTCTCCTTGTGCATTACATGGATATCTTCCGGTCCGAAACGAAGTCCGACCTCGGCGCCTTCCTCGACATAGTCGGTCGTGCGGATCTTGAACTCACGGCCGGTCGTCGCAAAGGTGACCGGATAGGACGCGCCCTCGCGGATGTTCTCGAGATCGAAGTCATAATCAACGTAAAGGTCGACGGACTCGTCTTCATTGGAAAGCTTCCATGCCTGCGCGCTTGCCCAGGTCTTTAAGTCCGTATCAAGCGTCTGCGCTTCCTGCAGCTCGTCGACGGTCTTGAAGAAGTTGAACGCCATGACCGCTTCGTTGGCCTTGGGGTTCTTTACGACCGGCTGGTTGACGACGTAGATGGTCTTCTGAATCATCGTACCGCCCTGGGTCGAGAAGACGACCGGATACTCGCCCTCTTCCTCCTTGACCTCATACTGGATGTTGCTGATGGAGAGATACTCATCCGTGGACGGATCCCATGCCTGCGCGTCGGCACGCGCGATGACTTCCTTATCGTCAAGCGACGGAACATCCTCGATATCCACGAAGAAATCGTTGGCGGAGATCTTCTCCTTGCCGTCGGCGCTCGTCACCTCGTTGCTCTTGACGACGCGCATACGGACCGTGACAGAGGTACCGGGCACAGTCTCGACGATAACCTCGTACTGCTGACCCTTGAAGAGGACGGAGTCGACGGTGCCGTTCACCTGGCCCTCGTCGACCGGGACGATATCAATATCCTCCGGTCGGAGCACTACATCCACGGGGGCATTTCTCGGGAAACCGAAGTCCACGCACTTGAAGTCATGATCATCGAAACGCACCAGGTAGTCGTCGATCATGCGGCCCGGGATGATGTTGGACTCGCCGACGAAATCCGCAACATAACGGTTGACCGGCTCGTTGTAGATCTGCTGCGGCGTGCCGATCTGCTGGATCTCGCCCGCCTTCATGACGACGATCTTGTCCGACATCGTCAGTGCCTCTTCCTGGTCGTGGGTGACGTAGATGAAGGTAATGCCGACCTCCTGCTGGATGCGCTTCAGCTCATACTGCATTTCCTTGCGGAGCTTTAAGTCCAGCGCGCCGAGCGGCTCATCGAGGAGCAGCACCTTCGGCTCGTTGACCAGCGCTCTCGCGATCGCGACTCGCTGCTGCTGTCCGCCGGAAAGAAGCGTCACGTTCTTTCCCTCGTAGCCCTCGAGGCCGATCAGCTTCATCATCTTCATAACCTTCTGCTCGATGACGTCCTTGCTCATCTTCTTGATCTTTAATCCGAAGGCAATGTTGTCGTAGACGGTCATATGCGGGAAAAGCGCATATTTCTGAAAGACCGTGTTCAGCTCGCGCTTATAGGGCGGGAGCTTCGCGATATCCTCGCCGTCAAAAATGACCTGGCCTTCCGTAGGCTCCAGAAAGCCTCCCAGGATACGTAAGAGCGTCGTCTTGCCGCAGCCCGAAGGACCGAGCAGCGTCACGAACTCGTTTTCCTGGATATCCAGATTGATCTTCTTCAGGACCAGCTGGTCCTCGAAACTCATGACAATGTCACGAAACCGGATCAGAGTCTTATCTTCCATAAGAGACCTCCTGTACTGCTGTTTCTATTGTTTCAAATGAAAATCCCCTGCGCGCAAGATACGCGAATGCCTTCCTGCGCTCTGCGGGGTCGGCGTCTTCGGGAAGCCCGTGCGGATACTTCTTCCTGAGCGCCCGCTCGCAGGCTGCTGCCTCATCTTCCGGCGAGACCGCTTCGAGCTCAGCGCGGATGTCGGCGGCCCTCAGGCCCTTCTGCATGAGCTTGGCCTCGATCTCCCTCCGGGAGCGGCTTCCTTTGAGTTCTTCGACGTAGTTTTCGGCGTACTGCTTATCATCCGCAAAGCCGTAGCGGTCGAGGAACCGCATGACCTCGTCGATGACCTCGTCCGGATAGAACCCTTCTTTGAGCTTCTGCCGGATCTGGTGCCGGGTCTTGTCGGCATTTTTCATGAAGTAGAGGACACGTTTCTTGGCGCGCGGGACGAGGATGTCCGCCTTGATCGCGGCGTACTCTTCGTCACTCAGTTCCCGCCTGACGGCAGCACCTGCCCCGGTCTTTCTTCCGGTTCCGGCAGCATTGACATCCGTATCTCTGCCGGCGGCAGCCTCTGTCAGCCCGATATGGAGCTGCCGGCACTCGCCTTTATACAAAAGAAAGGTCACCTCGCCATAATCGAGGGTGACCTTGTTCCTTTTATTATCGAATGTCTCTACTCCTGTGATGTTGTATGCCATTGATTACTCAGCCGGGTTGTCGGGCACGCCGGAAGCGGCAGCATCTGCTGCCTCGTCTGCGATCAGGCCCAACTTGACCCTTAACTTGTGATCGATCTCTGCCAGGATCTCCGGGTTATCCGCCAGGTAGTTCTTGGCATTCTCTCTGCCCTGTCCGATCTTGCTTCCATTGTAAGCAAACCATGCTCCGCTCTTCTCCACGATGTCCTCCCTGACAGCCAGGTCAATGAGGTCACCTTCCCTGGAGATACCCTTGCCGAACATGATATCGAACTCCGCCTCCTTAAAGGGCGGTGCTACTTTATTCTTGACGATCTTGACGCGTACGTGGTTGCCGACTGCCTCGGCGCCCTGCTTGATCGTCTCGGTACGTCTCACGTCCATACGGACGGAGGAGTAGAACTTAAGCGCGCGGCCGCCGGTCGTGGTCTCGGGGTTGCCGAACATGACGCCGATCTTCTCACGCAGCTGGTTGATGAAAATGACAACGCAGTTGGACTTGCTGATGATGCTGGTCAGCTTTCTGAGCGCCTGGCTCATCAGTCTTGCCTGCAGGCCGACGACGGAGTCGCCCATCTCGCCCTCGATCTCCTTCTTCGGAACGAGAGCCGCGACAGAGTCGACAACGATGACGTCGATCGCGCCGGAACGGACCATGGTGTCCGCGATCTCAAGCGCCTGCTCGCCGTTGTCGGGCTGGGAGATATACAGGTTGTCAATGTCGACGCCGATGTTCTTCGCGTAGACCGGATCCAACGCGTGCTCCGCGTCGATGAAACCGGCAACGCCGCCCATCTTCTGCGCTTCCGCGACAACATGGAGCGCGAGGGTCGTCTTACCGGAGGACTCGGGACCGTAGATCTCGATGACTCTTCCCTTCGGCACGCCGCCGACGCCGAGCGCGTAGTCAAGGCTCAGGGAACCGGTCGGAATGACCTCGATGGACTTATCCCGGACGGAGTCGCCGAGCTTCATGACAGCACCCTGTCCGAAGTCGCGTTCGATCTGTTTGATCGCCGCTTCCAGCGCTTTCTGTTTATCTTCCTTTGTTACTTCTTTTGTGACTGGCATAAATCAAAATACTTCCTTTTCTTCATTATTTCAGTCTCTTCTGCCTACAGCGCGTACAGCGCTATTTTAGCATAGTCACGCGGTTTTGGAAATAGGCAAAAACTGTTTATAAATCTTTTATAGAATAATTAGCACTCGACTCTTGACAGTGCTAACAAAATCCTTATAATTGACTTGTAAGCTTCTTAGAAAGGAGGCGTTATCCTTATGAATATCAATAAATTTACGCAGAAATCCATAGAGGCAGTCAACGGCTGCCAGAAGGTCGCGCTGGAGTACGGAAACCAGCAGATCGAACAGGCGCATGTCCTGTACAGCCTGCTCTTACTCGATGACAGCCTGATCGGCAAGCTCCTGCAGAAGATGGGGATCGATCTCGATTCCTTCCGCAAGGATCTGACCGATGTGATCAGCCGTTATCCCAAGGTGAGCGGAAGCAGCGCCAACATGTATTTTTCCAATGACGCGAACCGTGTCCTGACCGAGGCGGAAGACCATGCCAAGGCCATGGGCGACGAGTACGTCTCCGTCGAGCATCTCTTCTTAGTCATGATCGACAGGGCGGACCGCGATCTGAAAGCGCTCTTTGCGCGCTACAACATTACCAAGGACGGTTTCTTAAAGGTCTTAAGCGAGGTGCGCGGCAACCAGAAGGTTGTTTCCGATAACCCCGAGGCGACCTACGATACCCTCAACAAGTACGGCTACGATCTTGTGGAGCGGGCACGCCAGCAGAAGCTCGATCCCGTCATCGGAAGAGAGACCGAGATCCGCAACGTGGTCCGTATCTTAAGCCATAAGACCAAGAATAACCCGGTCCTGATCGGTGAGCCCGGCGTCGGTAAGACCGCCGTCGTCGAAGGTCTGGCGCAGAGAGTCGTCCGCGGTGATGTCCCGGATTCCCTGAAGGATAAGAAGATCTTCGCCCTTGATATGGGCGCGCTGATCGCAGGCGCCAAGTACAGGGGCGAGTTCGAAGAGCGTCTGAAGGCAGTCTTAAAGGAAGTCGCGGAATCCGACGGCGAGATCATTCTCTTCATCGATGAGATCCACACCATCGTCGGCGCCGGCAAGACCGAAGGTTCCATGGACGCCGGCAACATGTTAAAGCCCATGCTCGCGAGAGGTGAGCTCCACTGTATCGGCGCCACCACGCTCGATGAGTACCGCCAGATCGAAAAGGACCCGGCGCTCGAGCGTCGTTTCCAGCCGGTCATGGTCGATGAGCCGAGCGTCGAGGACACGATCTCGATCCTCCGCGGCATCAAGAACCGTTATGAGGTCTACCACGGCGTCAAGATCACCGACGCAGCCCTGGTTTCGGCAGCGGTCCTTTCGAACAGATATATCTCCGACCGTTTCCTTCCCGACAAGGCGATCGACCTGGTCGATGAGGCCTGCGCAATGATCAAGACCGAGATGAACCAGCTCCCTGCGGAGCTCGATGAGCAGCAGAGACGGATCATGCAGCTCGAGATCGAAGCGACGGCTCTGAAGAAGGAAGAAGACGCAGCGTCAAAGCAGCGTCTCGAGGAGCTCCAGAAGGAGCTTGCGAATCTGAAGGAGGAGTTCGAGGCCCAGAAGGCAAAGTGGGAGTATGAAAAAGGCCATGCGGACCGTCTCTCCGCGCTTCGTGAAGAAATCGAGCAGCTCCGCGATGAGGCTGAGATCCTGCAGCGTAAGGGCTCCTATGAGGAGGCCGGCGCGATCCTTTACGGAAAGCTTCCGGACGCACAGAAGAAGCTGGCCGAGGAAGAAGAAAAGGTCAAGGCAGAAGGCCATGACCTGGTCCATGAGAACGTCACCGACGATGAAATCGCGAAGATCGTGTCCAAGTGGACCGGCATCCCGGTATCCAAGCTTTCCGAGTCCGAGCGTGCAAAGGTCCTGGCACTGCCGGATCAGCTGCACGTAAGGGTCATCGGACAGGACGACGCCGTCGAGAAGGTATCCGACGCGATCATCCGTTCCAAGGCAGGCATCAAGGATCCGTCCAAGCCGATCGGTTCCTTCCTGTTCATGGGACCGACCGGTGTCGGTAAGACAGAGCTTGCGAAGGCACTCGCGGAAAACCTCTTCGATGACGAGAACAACATGGTCCGTATCGATATGTCGGAGTACATGGAGAAACATTCCGTCTCCCGTCTGATCGGAGCGCCTCCCGGATACGTCGGTTACGACGAGGGCGGCCAGCTGACCGAAGCGGTCCGCAGAAAGCCCTACTCGGTCATCCTCTTTGATGAGATCGAA
>JAFTBX010000103.1 GCA_017455005.1 Lachnospiraceae bacterium
GATGATGAAAATCTATAAGCGATAAAACAGGTATTCCTTGTTTAATCCATATAGGCAAAGGCAGGACGGCATCTGTGCTGCCTGCCTTTGCTGTATTGTGGAATATAAACGAACTTAGCGAAATAAAATTTATTAAATGTGGAATTAACCGAAAAAAGGAGGTAAATGATGGCAACGCATATCGTCGCATGGAACTATAAACCGGAAGTAACCGAAGAGGAAAGAGCAAGACTCAATAAGGAACGTGATGAAGCGTTTGCAAAGCTGATCGGGATTGTGCCCGGCATGACCAGAGTCAGATTTATCTATGACCTGCTCCCGGGAAGCACGCACAGCTTTATGACGATCTCGGAGCATGAAGATAATGACGCGGTTCAGGCTTACGCGGCTCATCCGATGCACAACGAGCTTGCGGATAAATACATCCGTCCGTTTGTACAGGACCGCTGTGTGATCAACTTCGAATAAAGTAAATCACCTGAAGCGGCTGCAGGCGGCATAACGGGTCAAAAAAACAGGCCATGGTTTAACCACCATGACCTGTTTTTTATTCCTTATCTTAGTGACTGACTTTTTCGATGTGATCGTGCATGAATCCTTTCGCTGCTTCAGGGTTGTGGATCTTGATCGAGTCGAGAAGCGCCTGATGCGAGGTCTGCATATCGTCAAGGACCTTGGGATCGACAGAGGTCGCGTAGAGGAAGTTCTTCCTCGTTTCCGCCTTCCAGCTCTCGGAAAGCGCCAGCATGATCGTGACCATCAGGGAGTTATGCGTCGCTGCGGCGAGCTTGTCATGGAACTCTTTATCAAGTTCCGCCATCCTGGTGCTGTCATTATCGTAGCGGGCGACATGAAGCCGGTCGAGGACTTCCTGAAGCCCCTGAATCTCTTCATCCGTCGCGCGGATCGCGGCAAGCTCCGCGATCTTGGTCTCGATGAGCAGTCGCACCTCCTTAAAATCCTGGTCGCTGCTTGACGCAGCCAGGGTCTTTAACGGAGTCGAACTGTAGATCGTGGGAAGGTCGTTGACGACGGTACCCTTCTTGGTCCGGGTCACATAGCCCTGCAGCTCCAGCGCTTTGTATGCTTCGCGCAGGGTGCTCCTGCCGATCGAAAACTGCTGACACATGTCGTTTTCATTAGGAAAAACATAGCCCGATGGAAGATCACCTTTCAGGATCAGGCTGCTGATCTGCTGGAAGATCTTATCCGACATGTTCTGCTGTGGGCCGATATCAATAAGGCCTTTTAAAATATCCGATGAATTTGCCATAGTAATCACTCCTTGTCTGACATCATACATATATTACTATAACTTTTCTTTACTGTCAAGCGTTTCAGATATGAACCCGCAGTTTCGTTCGGAAAACCGTGACGAACCGTCCGGGATGTAGTAAACTTATCAGTAGCGGCAGAACCGGCATGAACGCCATGCCGGGCTGGTTTACAGGCTGAAAGAGTGATACAGCCGGAAAGGGACTGATATGAAGTTTCGCATGGTACATGAGAATTATAATGTAGCCGATCTGGAAAAGTCGATGGCTTTTTATGAGAAAGCATTGGGACTGAAGGAAAAGCGCCGTAAAGGGCCGGAGGACGGTTCCTTTATCATCGTCTATCTGAGTAATGAGGAGAGCGACTTTGAGCTGGAGCTGACCTGGCTGAAAGACCATCCGCAGAAGTACGATATCGGCGAGGAAGAGTTCCATCTGGCGTTCAAAACGGACGACATGGAAGCCGCGCATAAGCTTCATGAGGAGATGGGATGCATCTGTTTCGAGAACCCGTCCATGGGCATCTACTTCATCCAGGATCCCGACGGGTACTGGCTGGAGATCATTCCGGCGGACCATTGATGAAAGGGAAAACTATAGATAAAGATATGGTAATGCCGGCAGAACGCGTAGATTTTGCGGAAAGCCTGCTCGACTGGTATGACAATAATCGCCGGATCCTTCCGTGGAGGGAGGACCCGGCGCCTTATCATGTCTGGCTTTCGGAGATCATGCTGCAGCAGACAAGGGTGGAAGCGGTCAAGCGCTACTATGCCCGGTTTCTGGAGACGCTTCCGGATATCGTTTCCCTTGCGGCTGCGCCGGAGGATACCTACCTCAAGCTCTGGGAGGGCCTGGGGTATTATTCGCGTGTAAGAAACCTGCATAAGGGCGCGGTCACGGTTATGGAGCAGTATGGCGGCGAGATGCCGCATACTTCCGCAGAGCTTCAGAGGATCCCCGGGATCGGCCCGTACACCTCGGCTGCGATCGCCTCGATTGCTTTCGGGGAGCGGGTCCCGGCAGTCGACGGCAACCTTCTACGGGTCTTTGCACGCCTGACGGCCTATGCGGAAGATATCAAGTCCGACGCGGCGAAGAAGGCAGCAACAGGGTTCTATCAGGACGTGATGGACATGGCTGCCGGTGCCGCAGTCCCGGAGCCGGCAGGAGCGGAAACCGGGGCATCCTGTGCTTCAGGCCGTCCTGTGTACGACCGCCCCGGTGATCTGAACCAGGCCCTGATGGACCTGGGCGCCACCGTATGCCTTCCTAACGCTCAGCCTGTATGTGATGCTTGCCCGCTTAGGAAACAGTGCCTCGCGCACCTTCAGGGACGTGAGACAGACTATCCCGTGATGCCCGCAAAAAAGGCCAGGAAGGAAGAGGACCTGACGGTCTTCCTGATCCATGACGCGGAACGGATCGCGCTCAGGAAACGCCCGCCGAGGGGCCTTCTTGCGGGACTTTATGAGTTTCCAAACACCCCGGGGCACCTTACGGAGGACGAGGCGCTTTCCTATGTCCGTTCCATCGGCTTCAGTCCGCTGCACATCAGGCGGCTGACTGACGTGAAACACATCTTTACACATAAAGAGTGGCACATGCAGGGCTACGAGATCCTGGCGGATGAGCTTGCGGAGCTTCATCCTGACACAAAAAGATCCCCCGGCATCTTTCTTGCACAGATCCGGGAGATCCGGGATATCTATTCGGTGCCGTCGGCATTTGCAGCTTACTCTTCCCTCATCTGATCCTCGTCGATCATACAGGAGATCTCTGTAAGGTCGATCTGAAGGTCATTATCATAAATGCCGACGCCGGTGGTTGCTTCCAGAGGGAGGAAGGTGGCCGGTTCGTCCGGTTTGAAAAGATATTTGATCAGCTGCCGCTTCTGCGGGTCGAGGATCCAGTACTCTCGGACGCCGGCATTGGCATAGATACCGAGCTTGCGGATATAGTCGTTTCTGTGATTGGAGGGGGAGGTCACCTCCAGAACAAAGTCCGGTCCGCCGAGAACGCCCTTGCGGACCAGTTTTTTCTTGTCGCAGACCACAAAGAAATCAGGGCAGACCACGGAATCATCGCCTTTGTCGTTCTTCAGGATGACGTTGGTGCCGGAGACTACAGGCTTGCAGGTGCCCTTGTGCTCCCTGATATAGTCGGAAAAACGGGTAAAAATGTATTGCGTGATCTCAGAATGAATGAGTAGCGGATCTTCCATCATGAAGATGTCACCCTCGATAAGTTCCGTACGCTTGTCTGTATGCATCTCAAGGTAATCTGACGCCGTGAGGCCGTGTTTCTGCCGGCCGTAGGGGTTGGCCGCTTCTTCCGCGGCCTGGAAGACCGGCGTGAGCTTTGGATCAAAGAGTACGTTGTAATCCGGGAAGATCTCGCTGAGTCCGAAGTGATACTTCTTCCCGGGAAACTGGTGCTCATCCCCGCCAAGCACCCGCTCGATCGCGTCCAGGGTCGCTCGCCGCGGACGCGTGGTCGTCCCGTCAAAGATCCGGACCAGGGTCGCGCGTGGGACACCGGAGTATGCCGAGAGCACATCGAAGCTGTAACCGCGCTCTTCTTTTACTTTCTTCATTTCATCGATCGTCATATCCATCACTCCAGGATCATTTATTATCATTATGTCATTATAATACCTTAAATGATAATAAAAATCAATAATTATATTATCGTTTATGATCATTTATGGTAGTTTATGTTTCTGTTCTTCTGCTTCCTTCAGCATTCTCCACAGTGTTGTCCGGCTGATCTGAAGCCTTCTGGCGGCCGCCCTCTGGTTGCCCCCGCATTCATCCAGCACATGCAGGACCACACTTCTTGTGATCTCGTCAAGCGGCCTTGAATAATCGATCCGGGGCTGTCCGTTTTCTTCCCGCGCGCGTCCGGTCTCTTTTACCTCCAGCAGTTCTTCGGCCTGCAGCGCAGCTTCAGCCATTTCCCTTGTGATCTTACCGTCGGCGGCAGAACCGTAGAGCCTCTCCATGACCCGTTCCAGCTGCTTATAGTTGTACGGCCAGTGATAGCTTTGTAAAACTTCGTATACTTCCGGATCGGCTTCGGTCACATGCTCACCGCTGGCCTGGTTCTTCCGGTTCAGATCGGCACTGAGAAACGTGCCCAGCGCGGACAGGCGTTTCCTTAACGGCGGGACTTCGAAGATCTGACTGTAGGTTTTCTGGACCAGCTGCGAGACGAAACGAACGATGTCCGGATCGTCAGCAGCGGTATGGACGAAGATGACGCGGTTCCGCCGGCAGAAGAGGTTTTGCTGGATGCAGTTCAGGAAAGCCATGCGTTTTGTCCCGTCGAGGAAAGCGACATTTTTGACCAGCACCGTGCAGCCGTTTTCGTTTAGCGGTGAGTGGTCGTTTGCCATGAGAAACTGCCATCCTGTGATATCCAGCGCCGCAAAGTCAATGATGATCAGGGGAGCGGCCTTCCGGGTATCCGAGACATACAGATATTCTGCGATGATGCTCTTATAGCAGTCGGATTCTCCTGTGATCAGGATGGGAGAGCGGGACCTGCTAAGCGCCTGCAGCGTGCGGAGGTCTTCGTCATTAAAAAAGCGGGGGAGAATGCTGGCTGCCACTTCAGTCTTGACGGTCCTTAAGTCGGTGTAGGTGATGCCGTGGCGGTCGATCCTGACCGGAATCTTTGTGCGGACGAACATGAGCGTAAAACAGGGTCTTCCGTCATACTCCGTTTTCTCGCAGTCGACAGAATACCGGGTATCGTCCAGTACCTTGTAAAACGAGCATTTGCCGTATTTTGCGGCAAGTCTGATCTCTTTCCTGGAATGTCCGCAAAGCGTTTCCGCCAGGGGATAGGACTCCGTGGTAAACAGGATCTGCCCGTCCTCCTGCAAAATGACGGTCTGGCGTTCATGGGCACGCAGGATGTTTGTATAAAAATAGAGTTCCTCATGGATCTTTTGATTGTAGCGGGCGTACTGTACCGCGTCATCCAGTGCCCGGGAGATGCAGTCGCGGCCGGAGGTGATCAGGATGGACGGCATGCCCATCAGCGAAGCATGCTCATAGGCGACCGCGCCGCAAAGGACCATGCCGCAGCCTTCGGCTTTCAGGGACTTCAGGACCTCGACCGTTTCTTTTTCGGAAGAGACGCTGTAAACCGGGAAATCATCCTTTGTCAGATCCTTCAGCTTCCGGAGCTCAGCCGCGAGGGAAGGGAATACGACTGCGGCAAAGCTTCCGCCGGAGCTTTTGGCCAGGCGCACCGCCGCAATCAGGTCGAAGGCGGAGACGGGGATATCAACGACAGGGATATAATGGATACGTTTTTTAAGTTCATCCGCCGTCGCGCCGCGGGAGAGGATCGCCTCGAAGTTTTTGCTTAAGTTTTCCTCCAGGATCCGTATGCAGTCCCGGTAATCACCGACATATATATCTGCTTCTATATCATTGCGCTCGGACGCGACTTTGCTCACGAGCTCCTTCATCTCGGGGTAAGGGACAATGCCCAGGATCTTTGCCATACGCTGCCGAAACCTTTCTTGTGTGATCTGCATTCCATCTGCGGTTTCTTTTTTATCATTATACCCAAAATGGTCCAAATAATGAACACTTTCGAAGTTATTTCCATGAATTTCTTTGTCATAATACAGGTGTAAGAAAAAAGAAGGGTTCCAATTGAGAACACCGGAACTGAGGATACACGAAGGAGGGAGAGTTATGAAGAAGGCGTTCACATTTGCACTTGCGGCATGCATGATGTCAGCGCTGCTTTTTGCCCTTGGAGGCGCGTCATTTGAAACGGTTCTCGGAACAACGCAGAAAGGTGCGGTGAATTATGAGGAAGCGCAGGAGATCGCGCTGCAGGACCCGGTCGTAACAAAGTACTATGCATCCGAGAGCGTGGAAGGAAAGGAGATCTTTGACGGGAAGGACTGGTACAGGGCAATGCCGGCAGAAGAGCAGGAACTGATCTATCAGGCAATGGCAGAAGCCGGCGACTGGTACGAAGAGCTGGGTCTCAAGGGAATCAATCCGTCTGTGTCAGCAGCATCAACAGAGGTTCAGTGAATCGTGAGTGGCTTCAGGAATCGGGACGGCCTCTGCTGACTGATAAAAGAAAGCGAATGGCGAACAAATCAGTTCTCCACTCGCTTTTTTTATTTCGTTGTATGAATTTGTATGATCTCTCCGGTGTACCCGGGAACTCAGGGAATTAATACAGCGGGTACTTTACGCAGAGCTCATCTACGGTGGAAAGGATCTCGCCGCGGCTCATCTCGAAGTCGAAAATAGACTTTAAGAGCAGGTCGCCGACGATACGCATCTCTTCCTCCTTGAAGCCTCTGGTGGTGACGGCAGGGGTGCCGATACGGACGCCGGAGGTCTCCATGGCCGGACGGGTGTCGCCCGGGATCGAGTTCTTGTTGACCGTGATGTGAACGCGGTCGAGACGGTCCTCGAGCTCCTGGCCGCTCATGTTGAGCTTGCGCAGGTCGAGCAGCATCAGGTGGTTGTCGGTGCCGTGGCTGACGAGTTCAATGCCGCCCTCCATGAGGGTGTCCGCCAGGACCTTCGCGTTCTTGACGATCTGTGCCTGGTACTCCTTGAACTCGGGACGCAGCGCCTCGCCGAGGGCGACAGCCTTGGCAGCGATGATGTGCATCAGCGGGCCGCCCTGGGTGCCCGGGAACATGGCGCGGTCGATCTTCTTCGCGATCTCCTCGCTGTTGCAGAGGATAATGCCGCCGCGCGGGCCGCGCATTGTCTTGTGGGTCGTGGTGGTGACGACGTCCGCGTAGGGAACCGGATTGGGATGCTCGCCTGCAGCGACCAGGCCCGCGATGTGGGCCATGTCGACCATGAGGTAAGCGCCGACCTCATGCGCGATCTCCGCAAACTTCTTGAAGTCGATGATCCTCGGATATGCGGAAGCACCGGCGATGATCATCTTCGGCTTGTACTCCTCCGCCTTCTTACGTACATCATCATAATCGATCAGGCCGGTCTCCGGATTGACGCCGTAGGAAACGGTATTGTAGAGCTTGCCTGAAAAGCTTGCCTTGCTGCCGTGGGTCAGGTGTCCGCCGTTGGAAAGATCCATGCCGAGGACGGTGTCGCCGGGCTTGCAGAGCGCGAGATAAACGGCGAAGTTCGCCTGGGAGCCGCTGTGTGCCTGGACGTTCGCAAACTTGGAGCCGAAGATCTCCGTCGCGCGGTCGATACAGATGCGCTCCGCGATATCCACATACTCACAGCCGCCGTAATGGCGCTTTCCGGGATAGCCTTCCGCGTACTTGTTGGTAAGGACGCTGCCCATGGTCGCCATGACCTCGGGACTGACGAGGTTTTCGGACGCGATCAGCTCCAGGTTATTCTGCTGGCGGCGCAGCTCCAGGGAGAGCACGCGCGCGATCTTAGGGTCCTTCTGCGCTACGATATTGATATTCTGATTGATCATGTGGTCTCCTTTGCTTATGGGATTGATAAATAAGGTTATCAATTAAATCTCTTGGAAGTACTGTTATTCTATCATAGCAGGACGGAAGGGACAAGAAAGAAAACGGACGGAAAAGTATTTCCCGACGTACAGGAAAGGGTGCAGGCATTCAGTGTGCTGCAGCCTGCAAAAGTAAGTGTTTGATGGAAGTGTTTGTTTCGGAAAATGATGCCCCCTGTGCTTTGTCGTGGTATAATAATGCCGACGGGCAGAACAGGTCTGCTTTTGATGGCAATGCCGACGGTACCGGGAGAGACTGTCAGCGCAGTAAGCAGAAGAGAAGAGTAACGATGAAGACGATATATCTTGCAGGCGGATGCTTCTGGGGCGTCCAGAAATTTTTTGACCAGTTTGAGGGTGTGATCGAGACCGAGACGGGATACGCCAACGGCGGGATCCTGAACGTGGACTATAAGCAGGTCTGCCGCGGCAGCGGCCACGCGGAAACGGTAAAGATCGTATATGACGAAACGAAGATCACGCTGACCGAGCTTTTGGAGTACTACTTCATGATCATCGACCCGACCTCCTACAACCGGCAGGGCGCGGATGAAGGCGTACAGTACCGGACGGGGATCTATTATGATGATGAAAGCCTGCTTCCGGAAGCGAAAGAATTCTATGACAAAAAAGAGGCGGAGGAGATGGCGCGCTCCTATGAGCCGCTCGCGGTAGAGCTTCTGCCGCTCGACGGCTTCTGCCCGGCGGAAGAACACCACCAGAAATACCTTGATAAAAACCCGGGCGGATACTGTCACATCCCACGGCGTCTGATGCAGCTTAACGCGTCACAGGAAGGAAAGTAAGGAGGCTCATATGCTGTTTGAAAAGAAAGAGACGATCTATAAGAAAAAAGACAGGGAGACCTGGCAGCAGATCAAAGATGTGCTGAAGGCAGGAGGGCTGAAAGGCATCAGCGCGAGCCATTACGCCCAGGATGTCGTACGAGCCGGCGGATGCGGCGCCAAGCTTGACCCGCGTGACTTCGGCGCAAAAGGCAAGGCTGACCACGACATCTACTACATCAGGGTGCGCGAAGCGGATAAGGAAAGGGCACTGGAGCTGATCCGTGAAAACGGGCTGGTGACGGAAGTGAAGTCCTCCGAGGAACTCATGCAGGACGCGTCTGTCCGCGCAAGGGCGCAGATGAATGAGAACTGAGATTACCGATGTTGTCTATAAAGTCTTTTGTAACACCAATGCAGGAGCACCGCTCAGCCGGTCTCCTGCATTACTTTTTGCATAAGGTCTATGACGCCGTCGGCGAACTGCCGGAAGCTCATGACCCGGATATATTCTTTTCCGAAGATGCGGTAGACATTTTCCAGATGGGAGGTGGATCCGTGGAAGACTGCCGCGGTCCGGATCCCGTCTGCGCGGAGTGCCTTGACAGCTGCGGCAGCGTCGTCGACCGCGACAGCGCCCTCATAGTTTTTGCCGAAGGCGGACCCGGCGACGGTGTCGTTCGGGCTGGCGTCGGTCAGGATCAGCAGGAGATGCAGATCCTCCGCGGAGCGCTTATCCTCTTTGATGAGGTAGCGCATGCACTTTAAGGCGAGCCCGTCCCGGTTCCAACCGCCCGCGTAGTACCGGAGGATATCGTCGCAGGAGCGGTCTGACGCTTCCTTCAGTTTCTCAAGGACGGTAAAACCGCGCAGGCTCCGGAAGGTCGTGACGCGTACGGGAACATGGTTTTGCTCCAGGCTTTTTGCGATGACGTAGGCTTCCGCCGCGATGCGCTCCTGGGAGTTCATGCGTGACTGGGAGGCGTCCAGAAGGAGATCGACCCGGAGGCGGATATCCTTTTCCTCACCGTCGCGGACAAAAACAAAAGGATCATGCAGGACGTCGATGCGGTAGGCTTTCTGAGGCAGCAGCGCGCCGGCCCTGGCGGCTTCGGGCATGCCCTTCAGGAAGGACGAAAGCCAGGTGTCGAGCTCCGAGCTGAGCCTTTGGATGCTGCCCTGGACCGTCCGGCGGTTATCTTTGAGATACCGACGGTTATGTTCTTCCTGCGTCTTCCTGCGGCGGCGTGTATCTTCGATCTCCACCCGGTAGGAACGGCTGCCTGCCGGCTCTTTACCCCGGGCTTCGGACCGGCCTTTTCCCGGCGCGGTGATCCAAAGACGGCAGCCTTTATCGTTATCTGTGCAAAGAAGGGATTCTGCCTGATGAAGCTCCTCATCTGAAAGGACAGAGCCTCCGAAGACATCCCGGATGTAACGGGCGTCCTCTTCCTGCTTCCGGTCGGTCTGCGGCGCAGCAATCCGGTCTTCCCAGCTGAGCGCGACAGCATTGGCAGGATCACCCAGGCCGCTTCCGGTACGGATGAGCAGGATATCGTTCTGCTTATACTCATGGGAGTTCAGCTTACGGTACCATGCCCGAAAGCCGGTGACCGGTCTTTGCGTCCGCGGGTCGGATACGGGATCATAATGGTAAAACTCCTTCAGGAAATCGCGCATCGCCTGCAGTACTTCTTCTTTATTCCATGATCCGGAAAATGCCAGCGCCTCCGCCATCTTTTCCTCTTTGGGACTTAAGAGAGGCAGGTGCCTTCCCGTAACTATAGCCCAGCGCGCCTGCTGCTGGCGGTAGACCGGCATGCTCTGCATGGTCATCTGCTGCTCGGACAGGGTCTGCTGGACGAGGAAGAACTGCTCGCCGCGCTTTTTGCGAAGTCCTGTCAATGCCGGCCGCTCCGGAAGCTCCCGCTCATAAAGGTGGTTCTCCAGACCGAGCCAGAGAAACTCGTCAAACTCCTCTGCCTTCGGATGAGCGGCATAGGACGCAAAAAAGGCTGCGACCTCCTTAAGATCCAGCCATTTATCCGCGAGGCCGATGATCGTGTTGAAGTAATCATCTGCCTGACCGTTTGCGTGAAATGCCATAAAAGGCGGGTCCAGATCATAGCGGCCCGCCGCATTCCAGATGATATTGAGCGCCCGCCTGGACGCCTTGGAGTAGTGTTTCTTGATCATAGCGCCTGCCCTGTCAGTTTCCCGAAAAAGACAGCAGGTCCTTTTCTTTCATCCGTTTCCGGGGATTTATGCAAAGATATCCGTTCCGGCGAGGTCCTGCGGGATCCGCGCGTCAATGACGTCCCGGATCAGCGTGCGCTCGTAGGCGTCGAAGGTCTTGTTGACGACGCACATCTCCAGAGCGCTGCCGGCAGCGATGCCCTGTTCCATCAGGGAAAGCGCGTCGAGAAGACCGCGCAGGTCGAGCGCCCTGTCGGAAACTTCCGCGTTCTGCGCTTTCTTATCGATCTCGGTAAAGAGCTTGACGAACTGCCCGCGGATTTTATCCTTCATCGCGGGGAAGCGCTCCGCAAGCAGGCGGTCCAGATCCGTATCGGTGATTGCCGGCATACTGAGGATAACAAAACGGGAGCTTAGGGCTTCATTTAAGTCTCTTGTACCCGCGTAGCCGTAGTTCATGGTGCCGATAAAACGGGCCGCGGGATGAACGTCGATCTTGTCATAGCCGGGGACGTCGATCATGCGGCGGTGGTCCAGTGTGGAGTGAAGGACAGCGAGAGCTTCGTTCCTTGCCATGTTGACCTCGTCGAGGACGCCGAATCCGCCTTCGTGCGCGCAGAGCCACACGGGGCCCGGACGGAAGGTGACCTTGTTTCCGTCATAGGTATCCGTACCGATCAGCCAGGAAGCGTCCATGTTGATGTGGAAGGAAATGTTCCATGCGGGACGCATAAAGCATGCGGCGAGATCATCCGCCAGTACATTTTTACCGGTCGCCTTCGGCCCGCAAAGCAGCAGGTTCTTACCCGCGAGCAGCGCCGCCAGCGCCTTCTCCCAGACCTCGCGGCCGAGATAGTGATACGCCGGCTCCGGAACGCGGTTCTGATATTCTCCCCCTGTCACCGGATACGCCTTGCGGAACGCCTCGACGCCCCTTATCAGATCCGGGCTGATCTTCTCATTTTTCAGAAATTCCAGTATGTCTGTCATAGTATTTTCTTAGTAAAAGTCAAAGCTGCGATCGAAATGCACCGTGCAGGGAAACCGTCTACGCTTCGCTTCGGTCGGCGCTGGACAAGCGCCACTGGCGCTTAGCGCCCCGCTGCGATTTTTGCTTTTATGGTTCGAAGCTGCGCTTCTGACTGATAGCTAATGAAGCAAAAATCTTGCTGCGGGCCGACGCCCTGCCCTGGTGCATTTCTCCGCATCTGCTTTAGTCTAACTTGTCTTCGTAGTCACACAGCAGAAACATCGGCTTGATCGCGACGATTTCATCGTACTCGGTCTGTGATACGGTCACTTCGGAGTTGATGGCCTTGAGGTCGGCCTTCATGGTCTCCCAGGCGGAGGAGATGTCCTCCGCGCGGCCCTCACGGATGACACGGATCATGCGGTCAAAGGTGGCCGGATGCGCGTACTGCGGCGGAACCGGGAAGCTTTCATACTTCGCGGTGTATTCTGCCGACGCTTTCACGGCCTTCTGCCAGCGTTCTTCCGCGTAGCGCTTGTTATTGCGCCCGGTCGGAAGGACCTGGGACGACATGGTGTAGAAGATAAAGGCCATGCCGAAGAGGACGAAGTAAATGGCGATGCCGTCGTGGCGCAGCAGGGAAATGATGCCGAAGATGAGCGATCCCAGCGCCAGCAGGAAGATCGCGACCGCCGCGTAGCGGTAGTAAGGATTCATCCGGTCAATGCCGCGCTTCTTTTTTGCTGCCGCGGAAAGCTCTTCGGAGATCTCCGGCTGATCTTCCAGCCAGGACTTCGCGCGCTTTAAGTCACCGACCGCCGTGGACGCAGCGGGAGAGAGGTTCTTGACATAGCGGGCTTCTTCTCTCGCGCGTTCCTCCGCGAGGCGTTTCTCCGCCTCCTCGCTCATCGTCGGGATCTCCGGATGTATCCGGCGCATACGGTTCAGAAACTCGTCGACCTGCTCCTCGTACTTAAAGTTGCACTGCTGCTCGGTGCCGTTTGCGAGCAGTACGACCAGATAGGGGATCGAGCCGAAAGCACCCTTTCCGGAAAAACCGCCCTTGGACATGGCGACACGTTTGAAAACGCGGCGGATATCCTGATAGGTGACATAGTATCTGCGGTCGATAAAGAAGCTGTTGAGATAGACCGCCTTTTCACCGAGTCCGCAGGGACCGATCCTGATGCAGTGCTTTTTATCATCCCGCAGTTCATCGGGTGGAAGCTTGATGTTGCAGATGGGTTGTGGAGCGAAAACCATGGTACCTCCGTGTAACCGGTCGGGTAAGCCTGAAGTGGCTCAGAAAAGATGCTTGCATGTTTTCTGAGGCACGGAAGGTGTGTCTGCGATCAGCAGACGCCGACTCCATGAGCAAGAAGGGCGAAGCCCGGATTGCGAATGGAGGCCGGTCCGACCGAACCAAAACTATAGTGAAATATAACGGGCGGGAAGATCTCTCCTCCCGCCCTTAGTTTTAATACAATGTGGCAGATCTTGCAACTGCAGTGATAGAATTATTCGTACTTCTTGATGCTCTTCTTGAAGAGGCAGAACATAGCGATCGCGAAGATGATACCGACCGGGTAAGCAACCATGGTGTTGTTCTTGAAGAACGGGATGAGGCCGAGGCACTCACCTGCCATCATGAAGTAGGTGCAGGATACAGCACTCATGAAGGTTGCCGGAACAGCACCGATCCAGTAGTTCTTCTTCTCCTGTGCACGGTACATAGCACCTGCCCAGAGAACGATCATAGCCAGCGTCTGGTTGGTCCAGCTGAAGTATCTCCAGATAACCGCGTAGCTTAAGAAACCGAAGGTGTTGCCGAAGCCGAGGAATGCGCCGATGCCGAGTACCGGGATCGCCAGCTTCAGTCTGTTGGCTGCGGTTTCCTGATCGAGACCCATCCAGTCAGCAAGGGTCAGACGTGCGGAACGGAATGCGGTATCACCGGAAGTGATCGGGCAGGCAACAACGCCGAGCATCGCAAGGATAACACCGACAGAGCCCATGGTCTTGATACATACATCGTAGATAGCTACAGACTGGCCGCCCTTAAGGATCTCCTGAAGGCCTGTGCTTAAGCCGCCGGTCTTTTCGTAGATCGCGCAGCCTGCTGCTGCCCATACCATAGCGATGCAGCCCTCAGCGCACATTGCGCCGTAGAATACGAAACGTCCCTGACGCTCACTCTTCATGCAGCGTGCCATCAGAGGAGACTGGGTAGCGTGGAAACCGGAAATAGCGCCGCAGGCAACGGTGATGAACATGAAGCTCCATACCGGGGTTCCTGCCGGATGCATGCTGCGGAAGTTGGAGAACAGCTCCGGGATCGCATAGCCGTGCATCGGAAGACCGACTGCAACGCCGACTGCCATGGCGATCAGGCAGAAGCCGAAGATCGGGTAGATCTTACCGATGATCGCATCGATGGAAACGAAGGTAGCGATGAAGTAGTAGATCAGGATGATCGCAAGCCATACCGTAGTGGAAGCGAACGGACCGGTTACGCCTTTCTCAGAGAGAAGCTTGACCAGAAGTCCTGCCGGGCCGACTGCGAAAACGGTACCGACCATGATCAGCAGTACGACTGCGAAAACACGCATGACGTTCTTCATTGTCGGGCCAAGGTAGATGCCGATGACCTCGGAAATGGAAGCGCCGTTATTACGCTCGGAAAGCATACCTGCGAAATAGTCGTGGACAGAACCTGCGAAAACAGTACCGAAGGTGATCCAGAGGAATACGATCGGTCCCCACAGAGCGCCCTGCATGGCACCGAAGATCGGGCCGAGGCCGGCGATGTTCAGGAGCTGTACCAGGAACAGCTTCCACTGCGGAAGTACTACGAAGTCGACGCCATCGTTGATCGCGACTGCCGGTGTCTCACGGTCGTCCGGAGCAAAAGCGTTGTCAACGACTTTGCCGTAAGTGAAGTATCCGCATACAATGATTGCAAGACAGATAATAAAACTTACCATAATAACCTCCTAAATTCTTTAAAGTTTCTATAAATTATAAAAACTTTCTAAACTTAAGCCTATCTTATTACTCCATATTAGAAAAAGCAATGTCTATTTTGTACAAAGTAAACGTTTAAGTTTTGAACACTTTATAGAAAAGTGTCCAAATGAAGCCGCTATCATATCTTGCGGATATGAATATTGGCATTTGCCCATAACTTATATATAATGATGTTGGGTCAAAGCCCATTTTGCAGAGCTTGCTGCTGCAGAAGTGGGCTTGTGACCCACTGGATATGAGCAAGTAGCCACTTTAGTGGCGGATTGCGAATACCCAGGAGCGCGGGAACGCTTTGCGTGGAGCGCTCCGCATCATAAACGTAAATCAAGTTGAATTATCAGGGGAAGGAGGTGCCGGAATGAGTATGATCGAATCCTTACAGGTATCACAGGCAGCGTCTGTGATCATCTGTATGTCGCTGATCCTTCTGGCGGGATTTCTGATGACCAGGATCACGAAGCTCCTGAAGCTTCCGAACGTCACCGCGTATATCGTGGCGGGCATCCTGATGGGGCCCTACGGACTGAATCTGATCCCGCTTTCCTTTGTGGATAACTCCGCGTTCCTGCCCGACATTGCACTCAGTTTCATCGCCTTCAGTACCGGCGAGTTCTTCAAGATCGACGTCTTGAAAAAGAGCGGCATGAAGGTCATCGTGATCACGATCATGGAAGCTTTGCTCACGACGGTACTGGTCTTTCTTCTGATGTACTTTGTGCTCGGATTAAGCCTTCCGTTTTCGGTCGTGCTCGCGGCGCTTTCGGCGGCTACGGCGCCCGCTTCCACCATGATGACCATCCGCCAGACCCATGCGCGGGGTGATTTTGTGGACACGCTGCTGCAGGTCGTGGCGCTCGATGACGTCGTCGGCCTCGTGGCTTACTCTGTCGCGGTCTCTATCGCGGAAAGCTCGCTTTCCGGCAGAGGCTTCAGCGCCTCGTCCCTGTCCGGACCGATCCTGACCAATCTCGGGATCATCCTGCTGGGCGGGCTCTTCGGGCTTTTGCTCCGTGCGGCTTTAAGCCCCGGACGCAGCAAGGACAACCGGCTCATCGTCGCGATCTCCCTTTTATTCGGCTTCTGCGGCATCTGCACCTGGCTGGACGTTTCCCCGCTTCTGGGCTGCATGATGATGGGCGCGGTCTATGCCAACTTAAGCGCGGCGGAGGACAAGCTTTTTAAGCAGCTCAATTACTTCAGTCCGCCGATCCTCCTGCTGTTCTTTGTCCGCTCCGGCATCAGCTTCGATCTCGGCGCGCTTCTTTCCGCGTCCGGCGCGATCGGCGCCGTGCCCCTCGTGGTGATCGGCATCCTGTATTTCCTCATGCGTATGGCCGGCAAATACAGCGGCGCGTGGATCGGATGCTTCCTGACGGGAAAGGATCCGAAGGTCAGGAACTATCTGGGACTGGCCCTCTTTCCGCAGGCGGGCGTGGCCATCGGACTTGCGGCGCTCGGCGCCCGTATCCTCGGGGGAGAAGCGGGCAACGCGCTCAATACTGTCATCCTTTCGTCGAGTATCCTGTATGAGCTGATCGGCCCGGGCTGCGCCAAGCTGTCCCTGTACTTATCAGGCTCGTATTCCGACAAGCTTGAGGAGATGGTCGAGGTTCCGGAAACGGATGAAAACGGCGTGCCCAAGACCAGTCTGGAGCTTCTGATCGAGCGGATCCACAAGATCCAGGAGGAGATCCCGGAGCATTACATCCCGGACGAGGAGGCGGCATTTACGGAAGCTGCCGAAGAGCAGTATGAGATGCTGTACCACAGACAGAACGGGATGCACCACAGATAAGCAGCCTTTGCAGGCGGAGAGGAGTATGAAAGATGTCAATGAATGACCCCATGATCGCGTTACTCGGAGAATGGGCGGGAGAGATGTCCGCCGCGGGCATCCTGTTCCGCATCGCGCTGGCTGTGGGACTTTCCGCGATCGTAGGCATGGAACGTGCCCGCAAGCGCCATTCCGCGGGACTCCGTACATTTATCCTGATCACCCTCGGCTCGGCGATCGCCATGATGCTGGATATCGGGCTTGACGGGGGAAACGGGCAGCATATGTATCTGATGAGCGCGGCGGCCATCATTGCCATCGCGGTCATCAGTTCCAATTCGATGGTGTTCAGCTCGCGCAACCAGATCAAGGGCCTGACGACGGCGGTCGCCATGTGGGCCTGCGGCGTGCTGGGCCTGACGATCGGCGCCGGGTGCTATACGATCGTCCTGGCGGCCTTCGCGGCGCTGATGATCATCCTGTCCTTCTTAAACGGCGCGGAGGTCTGGCTCAAAAACCGCTCCAATTACTTCGAGGTCCATCTGGAGCTGAAGGACAGCCATTACCTGCAGGATTTCATCACGACGATCCGGCGGCTCAATCTCCGGGTCGACGACATTGAGGCCAATCCTGCCTACCTGAACTCAGGACTAAGCGTTTACTCGATCGCGATTACGATCGGAAGCGAAGAGCTCAAGAAATACAAGACCCATGAGGAGATCATCGAGGCGCTCGGTTCGCTCGACTATATCTATCATATAGAAGAGATCAACTGATAATAATGAAAGAGATCAACTGACAAAGGCACAGGCGGAGGCTTCCGATATCAGCTTTCGAATACTTCGCGCCGCTTTTGCATAAAGAAAAGCTTGTATTCTTCAGCAATCAGAGTTATAGTATCTAACGACAACTGAATCATTCTTCGGGGCGGGGTGTGATTCCCCACCGGCGGTAAAGCCCGCGAGCGGAAGTAAGCATACTTATGGAAGCAGGATCCGGTGAGATTCCGGAGCCGACAGTATAGTCTGGATGTGAGAAGAACAGGATATGGCTGTTTTGCTGTATGTATTTCGCTCCGGGTAGTTTCTATCCGGAGTTTTTTTTCGGGGAGACTTCATAGAAGTTTCCGGTATACGGCAGGCGATACAACCACGAACGTTAATCAGTCCCGGAGACCACCCAGTCGATCCGGGACTTTTATTGTATAAGCGATGCGGGAACTGCTTCGCAGCGGAGCATCGCGCAGCTTATCCATATCTTGTCCGGATCAGAAATCATTAGAGGAGGTACTCCATGTCTATCAACCGCAACACCATCAACACCAGAACCGCAGCACTTGTCGGCATGCTGGGCGCGATCTCAGCCGTCCTTATGATGATCGACTTTTCCCTGCCGCTTTTCCCGTCCTTCATGAAGTTTGACCTGGGCGAGCTTCCGGCGCTTTTTGGCGGATTCTTCTTGGGCCCGATGGCAGGCTGCCTGATCATCGTGATCAAGATGCTTTTAAAGCTTCTGATCAAGGGAACCAGCACCGCATTCGTCGGTGAGTTCATGAACATCATCGCCAGCGTCTCTTATGTGCTTCCCGCAGCCCTGATCTATAAGAACAACCACACCAAGAACGGCGCGAAGAAGGCAATGCTGATCTCGACGATCTTCACCGGCATCGTCTGCGTTTTCTTAAACGCCTACATTTCCTTCCCGATGTACGGACGTCTCTACGGCCTCTCCATGGAAGCCATCGTTGGCATGGCGTCCAAGGTCAACCCGCTCGTCCATGACAACACGACGCTCATGCTCTTCAGCGTTTTCCCGTTCAATCTGTTCAAGTACGGCGTGACCTCGATCCTGACCTACCTTATTTATAAGCGTACCGGCAACACGATCCGCCGGATCCTGGACTTCCAGAACTGAGCATAAGCCCGGATTTTATTTTATTGTGCCGGAAGGGCGCCAGTCGCTTCAAACAGTCCTCGGCTGCTGAGGCAGCCTGCGGAACTCTCCTCTGTATAGGCATCTCCAGCGCTCACGAAGTTCGCTGGGAGCTGCACTAGCTTGGTGGCATCCCTTCCGGCACTTTTGTGTTTAAACCGAAACTATAAAGTGGTTCACAAACCGTGATTTTTGCGATATTATATTAGACATCTATGCGATAAATAATGATACCGTCAGGTATCTTTGCCGGAGATGAGGTTTGTTTCGATCCGGCGCGGTTATATTAAGGAGGCATCAGGACAGATGGAAGAGCAGAGACAGGTCAAGCAGCGTATCTTAAGCGGCATCCAGCCCACGGGCGTTTTTACGCTTGGAAACTATATGGGAGCGATCACGAACTGGGAGCAGATGCAGGAGGATTATGACTGCGCGTATTTTATCGCGGATCTGCATTCTCTGACTGTCCGTCAGGAGCCTGCGGAGCTCAGAAAGCATACCATGGAGGCGTTCGCGCTTCTTCTTGCCTGCGGCATCGACCCAGAAAAGAGCCTGGTCTTTGTCCAGAGCCATGTGCATACCCATGCGGAGATGAGCTGGATCTTAAACTGCAGCGCGCTTGTCGGCGAGCTCGGACGTATGACCCAGTTCAAGGACAAGTCGGCGAAGCATGCGGACAACATCAACGCGGGTCTCTTCACCTATCCGGTCCTGATGGCAGGCGATATCCTTCTGTATCAGGCGGACTATGTTCCGGTCGGCGCGGACCAGAAGCAGCATCTGGAGTTCACCAGGAACCTGGCGGAGCGCTTCAATCATTTTTACGGTAATGTCTTCAAGGTGCCGGACGGCTACTACCCGAAGGCAGGCGCAAGAGTCATGAGCCTGCAGGATCCGACCAGCAAGATGTCCAAGTCCGATCCGAACCCGAACGCGTATATCAGCATTCTCGATGACCGCAATGTCATCATCAACAAGTTCAAGCGCGCGGTCACCGACTCCGAGACCGAGGTCTGCTACCGTGAGGGCAAGGACGGCATCAACAACCTGATCACGATCTACTCCGTCATGACCGGCAAGACCTTTGCCGAGATCGAAAAGGAATTTGAAGGAAAGGGTTACGGTGTCTTCAAGCTGGCGGTCGGAGAATCTGTCGCCGATAAGCTTCAGCCGATCCGTGACGAGTTCAACCGCCTGATGACGGATAAGAAATATCTTGAGGAGACGATGGCGGTCGGCGCCGAGCGCGCATACAAGATCTCCCGCCGCACCCTCGACAAGGCAAAGAAAAAGGTCGGCCTGCTGATGCCGTAAATATCGGCGCATCTGACCGGCGGGCATGTTCGTTTTTTGAAACGTGCAGCATTTGTATAATGAATAAAAGGCTTATCACCCGGTTCCGTACGGTTCCGAAGTGATAAGCCTTTTTAGTTCCTGTCAATGCACCGTGGGGCGGAAGTGTGCCGCCGGGCGCTGTATAGGATCTGAAGTTCCTCTGACGGATCAGATCTTATCGAATGCCTGCTTCAGGTCCTCGATGATGTCGTCTGCGTTCTCAAGACCGACGGAGAAACGGATCAGGCCCGGTTCGATGTTTGCCGCGATGAGTTCTTCCTCGGAAAGCGGGGAGTGCGTCATGGATGCCGGATGCTCGATCAGGGTCTCGGTTGCGCCGAGGGATACGGCAAGGGTAGCGACCCTGACGCTGTCCGCAACGACGGCTGCAGCCTTACGGCCGCCCTTGACGACGAAGCTGACCATGCCGCCGAAGCCGTCCATCTGCTTCTTGGCGATCTCGTGGCCCTCATGGCTCTCAAGTCCCGGATAGAAGACCTTCTCGACCTTGTCGTTGGTCTCGAGATAGCGCGCGACCTTCATCGCGGACTCGCAGTGACGCTGCATACGGACTTCCAGGGTCTTTAAGCCTCTTTCCACGAGATAAGCTTCATTGGGAGCGAGGACCGCGCCGGTCATGTCCTTGATACCGATGAGACGGATCTTGTTGATGGTCTCCGCGTCGGAAACGACAACGCCTGCAAGCAGGTCGCCGTGACCGTTGATGTACTTCGTGCAGGAGTGCAGCACGATGTCGCAGCCAAGGTCCAGCGGACGCTGAAGGACCGGGGAAGCGAAGGTGTTGTCGGCGATGACACGGATCTCCGGATTGAAGTCATGCGCGATCTTCGCGGTCTTTTCAATGTCGATGATCTTTAAGTTCGGGTTCGCCGGGGTCTCGAGATAGACGATCTTTGTCTTATCGTTCAGAGCCGCGCGGAGCTCGTCCTCGTTTGCCATCTCGATGAAGTGTACGGTGACGCCGAAACGGCTTAAGTGATGCTCAAAGAACTCAAAGGTGCATCCGTAAAGCGTCTTGTCTGCGATGATCTCCTCGCCGCCGTTGATCATGGTCCAGATGGTGGCGGTAACTGCGCCCATACCGGTTGCGGTCACAAGACCTGCCTCGCCGTGCTCGAGCTTCGCGAGCTTTTCCTCCAGGGCGGAAGTGGTCGGCGTGCCGAGACGTGAATAGATATATCCGGGCTCTTCAAGAGCGAAACGCGCAGCGCCCTGCGCGGTGGAGTCAAAAATAAAGGTGGAAGAGTTGTAGATTGGCGTGATGAGCGCACCGTACTGGTCCTTCAGACTGCTTCCGTGGATGGCCTCGGTGGAGAAGCCCTTCTTTTCATTTCCCATAGCGTGTTACCTCCTGTGATACCGCCTCTGTCCTCTCTAAAGATGATCGGATACGATATTAAGTAAATATGATAAAAAATGTTAAATCTATTTTATATGTCTCTGGCATAAAGTCAAGCAGAATATTTGCAAAATGAAATGAAGTTTGCGCTTGACATCATCTGGGTGTGGTGGTAGTATCACTTCAACGCATAAAAGGATGAGACTCATGAAACGTGTTTTTTCTGACAACTACGCATACGCATATTTCTACGGATTTTACTTTTTTGAGGGGAAAAAGTAAGAGGTATTTGCGATGCATTTGATCGGATGTGAATGAGTCTTCCATGAAGGAATGAATCAATCGGAGCTGCACACAAATACCGGTGCAGCTCCTTCTTTTGTATGAGAGGATATTGACATGATCGCAGTATTAAAGCAGAACGCAACGAAGGACCAGCGCGACCATCTGATCAGCTGGCTGAAGGATCAGGGACTGGATGTACATATTTCCGAGGGCAAGGAGCATACGGTCCTCGGCCTTGTCGGAGATACCGGAAAGATCGACGTGGAGCTTCTGCAGTCCCTAAGCATCGTGGAGTCTGTCAAGATCATCAGCGAGCCGTTTAAAAAGGTCAACCGCAAGTTCCACCCGGATAACTCCGTTGTGGAGGTTCCCGGTTCCGGCGTTTACTTCGGCGACGGCAGCTGCGTCGTGATCGCGGGTCCTGCCGTGATCGAAGGCGAGGAGCAGCTCCTTTCCCTTGCGCTTAAGCTGAAGGAAGCGGGGGCGATGGTGCTGCACGGGGACGCGTTCAAGCCGCGTACTTCGCCGTACGCGTTCCAGGGTCTCGGGAAGGACGGCATTGACATCCTCGGCAGAGTGAAAAAGGAAGTCGGACTTCCGGTCATGTCGGAGATCGTCAACACCAACCATATCGCGCTTTATGAGGACGTGGACATCATCCAGGTGAGCTCCCGCAGCATGCAGAACTACGAGCTTTTAAAGGAGCTCGGCACGCTCCGCAAGCCGATTCTTTTGAAGCGCGGCGCCGCCAACACGCTGAAGGAGCTTCTGATGAGCGCGGAGTACATCATGGACGGCGGCAATGAGAACATCATTCTTTGCGAGCGCGGTATCCGTACCTGGGACTTTTCGGACGGCGCGGCGAGAAACACGCTGGATATCTCTTCCGTTCCCGCGCTGCATGAGATGTCACATCTGCCGGTCATCGTTGACCCGAGTCATGCGACCGGCGTGGCTTCGATGGTGGAGCCGATGGCGCTTGCGGCAGCAGCCTGCGGCGCGGACGGCCTGATGATCGAAGTGCACGAGGATCCGATGCATGCGCTTTGCGACGGCGCGCAGGCACTGACGCCGGACCGGTTTGCCGCTGCGGCGGAAAAGATCCGCAGGGTGAGGAGCGCATTGTTCTGATGCGGCTTGCGGCAGCAGCCTGAAAGGAAAAATCATGCATTCATCCGGTGAAGGAGGAAAAACCATGACAGTCGGCGTTGTCGGCCTGGGCCTGATCGGAGGCTCGTTTGTAAAAGCATATAAGGAAGCCGGGCATAGGGTGCTCGGTTATGATATTGATAAGACGATCCAGGGCTTTGCCATGCTGGACGGGACCGTGGACGCGGTGCTTACCCGCGAAAACATGAAGGAATGCGACCTTCTGCTGATCACGACCTACATTCATGCGGCGGAAAAGTGGTTCGAAGAAGAGGCGCCCTACATCGATCCGCATACAGTCGTGATCGACTGCCTCGGCAACAAGACGAGCGTCTTCAGGCTCGGATTTGCCCTCGCGAAAAAGTACGGCTTTACCTATGTGGGCGGCCATCCGATGGCGGGAACCCATAACTCAGGCTACAAGTACTCCCGCGCGAACATGTTCAAAAACGCGCCGATGGTGCTGGTCCCGCCGGTCTATGACGACATCCAGTTTCTGGAGAAGATCAAGGAAATGCTGGCCCCCTGC
>JAFTBX010000104.1 GCA_017455005.1 Lachnospiraceae bacterium
CCCGGCGCAATTATGCTTTAAATGAAAAATGTCCAATGTGTATGCAGCCCGGGGCCGGTAGGACCGGTCCCGGGTCGTTATCAGTGCTTATAGATTACAGGCGTCCCTGCTCCCTGAGTGCCTGCACCTTGATGGGAAGTCCCCAGAGGTTGATGAAGCCGGCTGCCTGTCCCTGATCGTAATCACTCTCACCGAAGGTTACAAGATTCTCAGAGTAGAGAGAATACGGAGAAGTCGTTCCTGCCGGGATGATGTTGCCCTTGTAGAGCTTCAGCTTGACAGAACCGGTAACGAACTTGTTGGATTCGTTTGCGAATGCTGTCAGAGCTTCCTGCAGCGGGCTGTACCACTTGCCGTTGTAGATCAGATCCGCATAGTCCACTGCCAGCTTCTGCTTGACATGAAGGGTGTCCTTGTCGACTGTGATCATCTCCAGCTGCTCATGTGCCGCGTACAGGATGCTGCCGCCGGGCGTCTCATAAACGCCGCGGTCCTTCATACCGACAAGACGGTTCTCAACGATGTCAATGATGCCGATGCCGTTTGCGCCGCCAAGCTTGTTGAGCTTCTCAATGATCTTGGATGCCTTCATCTTCTCGCCGTCGATCGCAACCGGAGCGCCTGCTTCAAAATCGATCGTAACATAGGTGGGAGCATCCGGTGCCTGTACCGGGGAAACGCCCATCTCGAGGAATCCCGGCTTGTCATAATCCGGCTCGTTTGCGGGATCTTCCAGATCCAGGCCCTCATGGCTTAAGTGCCACAGGTTCTTATCCTTGGAGTAGTTGGTCTCACGGCTGATCTTCAGCGGTACATTGTGAGCTTCCGCATAATCGATCTCTTCGTCACGGGACTTGATATCCCACTCACGCCAGGGAGCGATGATCTGCATATCCGGAGCGAAACGCTTGATCGCGAGCTCAAAACGAACCTGGTCGTTGCCCTTGCCGGTCGCGCCGTGGCAGATCGCGTCAGCGCCTTCTGCAAGCGCGATCTCCGCAAGCTTCTTGCCGATGACCGGACGCGCGAAAGCGGTACCGAGAAGATAGGTCTCATACTTCGCATCCATCTTCAGCGCCGGGATGATGATCTCGTCGACCATCTCATCTACGAGGTCCGCAACGATCAGCTTGGAAGCGCCGGTCTTCAGTGCCTTCTCTTCAAGGCCTTCCAGCTCATCCGCCTGGCCTACATTGCCCGCTACGGCAATGATCTCCGGGTTATTATAGTTCTCCTTGAGCCACGGAATGATAATAGATGTATCAAGTCCGCCTGAGTATGCAAGGACGATCTTCTTTATGTTTTCCTTTTTCATCTTAAGTCTCCTCCTGAGCTGTATTCATAAATTAAATATGTACAAAGTTGATTGTTTTCCTTATCATAGTCATAACTATGCGGCTTGTCAACCACATATTTGCATAAAAATGCAGTATTTGTGTTTATTTATGCATCCAATGCAAATGAACCTGCTTCAGTGGGCCATGCCGATATGGATGCCGGATGCATTGCCGGATATCGCTGAATCTGATAAACTGTATTCGTTAAAATCGAATTACAGTATATCGTAAAAAAATAAAAAATGGTATTGACAGATTCACCAAAATAATATAAACTAACGCATGTGTCTTTACGAAAGTGAAGTCAACGAGGCGTGGCTCAGTTTGGTAGAGCGCTGCGTTCGGGACGCAGAGGTCGCAAGTTCGAATCTTGTCGCCTCGATCTGGCCTTGTAGTCAAGCGGCTAAGACGTCGCCCTCTCACGGCGAAGGCCCGGGTTCGATTCCCGGCAAGGTCACTAAGAAACACGGATCTAACGATCCGTGTTTTTCTTTTATATCAGTGAGTGTCCGAAGGACGCGAACTTGAGCGTAGCAAAATAAAACCGGGTCCTTACGGACCCGGCCTTTGTTTACAAAGAAATATGTTGTTTGTTCTGTCTGCTGCTTACTGCAGAGCGCCCTGATCATTGAAGGTGTAAGTCTGACCGTCAATGGTGTGGGTACCGGTGAACATACGTCCGAAGGTACCGTCATGCTGAGTGTTCAGATAGTATCTGACGCCGTTCAGGGTGACCCAGCCGGACATCATACGGCCAAAGGTGCCGTCATGCTGCTGGTTCATGTAGTACCAGTAGTTGCCGTCCCACTGCCAGCCGGACTTCATGATGCCGTCAGCACCGATCCAGTACCAGTTGCCGCCGTCGTTGACCCAGTAGTTGGTCTTCATGTTGCCGTTCTCATACCATCTCCAGGTGTCGCCGGAGCCATCCCAACCGTTCTTGCCGGTAGCTACCTTTGCGGTAGTGCTGCTGCCCGGGCCAGCGGTGGTTGTGTTCTTAGCGCTGCCGGTTGCTCTGCCCATACCGAGGTCTGCCCAGGACTCATACTCCTGTACATCGAAGTCGTCTACAATGCCGGTGTCGCCTGCCCACTGGGACGGAGCGACTCTCGGGTTGCCGGTAGAGCTGCCGATCGTACGTACAGCAAAACCGGTGACCTTTGCGTCCTGCTTATCCTCGTTTGATCCCTTGTACTCCTTATTGTAAGCTGAGATAGAGATGGAGGAGCTGGAAGTGGTGCCGTGCTTCTGATGCTCTTCACCGTCGGTATCCTCGTATGTCAGGCAGTACTCGAAGTTGTTGCCGCCGTTCTTGTTCCAGGAGATCTTCTTCTCGAAGTTGTCATAACCGGAGATGTCTTCCGGAGCCTGCATCTGGTAGTACGGATATGCCTTGCAGCGTACGATCAGTGTGCTGCCGTCGTCGTCCATCTTCTTACGGGTGATCTCAGTGATGCCGCTGCCCTTAACGGTTACGCTTGCGCCGTCCGGGAACTCGTAGCCGCTTTCAGCATTGAAGACCAGCTCATAGGTGTGCGGGTTCTTATACTTCTCGCTGTCTTCGTTGAGATCTGCGTAGGAAGCCAGCTCATAGCCTGCAGCCTCATCAGAAGTAAACTCAGGGGAAGTAATACCGGTAGAGATCGTGTCATCCTCCGGGGCACCGCAGGTGAATACTACTTCGGTAATGGTAGCCGCATATGCTGACATCGCCATCGCCGCTGCCATCATGGTGGAGATACCTAAAACTTTGTAAATCTTCTTCATTCTTTAAATCTACCTTTCTTTTATTCTGGTGGTTCTCCGTTTGCATGCTCCGTCTGGATTTCATCGGGAACATCCCATCCGCCGCAGAACCGGTTGAATAATGAGTTACTTGTTTTTTGATCTGGTATCATGTTACCTTTTTCAGGCCTGAATTACAATAAACGTTTTCCTAATAAAAACTTACGAAAAACAAACCGGCATTCATAATCCCGTCAGAATTATGAATGCCGTGTATAGAATGGTTTTTCTGTTGATCTATCAGGCGGTGTCCCTTACCCCATCATGTCAAACAAACTCAGCTGGTTGGACTCGGGGATGGATCCCAAAAGTCCCAGGGACTTTAAGAGCTCTGCGTTCGTCCGCGTCACCTTCGTGCGCGCAACAAACTCTTCCACACTTAAGTACGGTCCGTTCTTAACGTCCTCTTCGATCGCGATCGCAGCGTTCGTGCCGAGGCCGGCTATGGAATTGAGCGACGGCATGATCTTGCCGTTCTCCGTGATCGTAAACTTTGTGGCCTTGGCCTTGAAAATGTCGATTGGCTCAAACTCGATACCGCGCGCCATCATTTCCTCTACGATCCGCATGTCACGGTAAAGGAGCTTATCGTTGGCAGTCGCGTCACGGTTCGTACTGAGGTATTCTTTCAGGCTCGCCAGGTTGGAACGCAGCTTCGGAAGGCTGACGCACATTTTCTCATAATCGAAGCCGTCGCCCTTGACCGTGTAGTAGGTCGCGTAGTAAGCAAGCGGATAATGCACCTTACAGTAGGCAATGCGCAGCGACATGACGACGTACGCAGCCGCGTGGGCCTTCGGGAACATGTATTTAATCGTATCACAGGACCAGATGTACCACTCGGGTACGCCGTGGTCCCGCATATCCTGACAGTACTCCTCGTGCTTCGCGTCCTTCGGGAACTTGCCCTTACGGACGAGCTCCATGATCTTGAATGCCTTGCCGGGCTCCAGACCCATGCTGATGAGGTAGATCATGATGTCGTCACGGGTACAGATCGCCGTCTGAATCGTACAGGTTCCTTCGCTGATCAGCTTCTGCGCATTGCCGATCCATACATCGGTGCCATGTGCCAGTCCCGCGATACGGACCAGGTCGGAAACATACTTCGGCTTTGCGTCCAGAAGCATCTGCATCGCGAAGTCCGTACCGAACTCCGGTATGCCGAGCGTTCCGCAGGGCGTTCCGCCGATGTCCTCCGGCGTGATGCCGAGCGACTCCGTACCCGCAAAGAGTGACATGATCTCCGGCGTTCCGACTGCGAAGTTCATCGGATCCACGCCGGTAAGATCCTGCAGCGAACGGATCATGCCGGGAGCATCGTGACCGAGGATGTCCAGCTTCAGCAGGTTATGGTCAATGCTGTGGTAATCAAAGTGTGTCGTGATCGGGCTCGTCATATCGTTTGCCGGATGCTGGATCGGCGTAAACGTGCTGATCTCTTCACCATGCGGCAGGACGATGATGCCGCCCGGATGCTGGCCTGTCGTACGCCTTACTTCCGTACAGCCCTTCGCAAGCCGTTCGACTTCCGCCCGGCGCATATGGATCGGGTGCTCCGGCGTTGAATGTTCCTCATTATAACGAAGCACATATCCATAGGCCGTTTTTTCCTGCACGGTACCGATCGTACCTGCCTTAAATGTCTGGCCCCGGCCGAAAAGTACCTCAGTATAAGCATGCGCCTTGCCCTGATATTCTCCCGCAAAGTTTAAGTCGATATCAGGCTCCTTATCACCCTTGAAGCCAAGGAACGTCTCAAAGGGGATATCAAACCCGTCTTTTACGAGAGGCTCTCCGCAAACCGGACAGTTCCTGTCCGGCATATCATAGCCGGTGTATTCCTTATACTGCTGCACGATCTCCGAATCAAAATCCACGTAATGACAGTGCGGGCAGCGATAATGCGGCGGCAAAGGATTGACCTCCGAGATACCGCCAAAGGTAGCCGCGATACTTGATCCGACGGAACCACGCGAACCGACCAGGAAGCCGTGTTCCATGGAGTCCTGCACCAGACGCTTCGCGATGATGTACATGACGGAGTATCCGTTGCTGATGATCGAATGCAGTTCTTTATCCAGCCGGTTTTTGACGATGTCCGGCAGGTCGTTGCCGTAAAGCTCCCGCGCCGTCTGATAGCAGGCGTCTTCCAGTTCCTTATCCGAGTTCTCAATGACCGGAGGGCATTTGTCGGGACGCACGGGCGCGATCCGCTCGCACATATCCGAGATCCGGTTCGGGTTGGTGATGACGATCTCCTCTGCCATCTCCCCGCCAAGGAAGCGGAACTCCGAGAGCATCTCCTCTGTTGTGCGCAAGTAAAGCTCGGTCGCGAACTTATCCTCATCGAAATGCCGGCCTTTGGATGAATACTCAAAGTATTTGATGATCCGGCGGTAGATGGACTCACCCTTATTCAGGAAATGCACATTGCCGGTTGCAACAACGGGCTTTCCGAGCTTTCGCGCGACCGAGATGATCCGTTTCGTCGCGGCATAAAGCTCATCCATCGTTTCCACCGGGATATAGTCGTCATGCAGAAGGTATGCAAGGTCTGACGGCGGAATGACTTCGATATAATCATAAAAAGAAGCGATTCCTTCGACAGCCTCGTCGGAAAGTCCGCGGAACACCGCGTCGTAAAGCTCGCTGTCTTCATTGCCGGAGCCTAAGATCAGGCCGTCACGGAGCGCGTTGACCAGTGATTTCGGGCTGCGCGCTTCCATGTAATAATAGTCCACATGGGCAGCCGAGATCAGGCGATACAGGTTTGTACGGCCCAGGTCGTTTTTGATGAGTGCAGTAAATGCCGTCGGATGGAGTTTTTTAATCGTCTGCGCGTCGATCTCATCGGCTTCATAAAGCGCATCAAGATCATGAATGCCTTTTTCCTTGAGCATCCTGCAGAATGACAGGAAAATGTCCGCCGTAGCGCCCGCATCGTCGACCGCGCGGTGATGCGTCGTCAGCGTAACGTTCAGTTCTCTCGCTACAGAATCAAGTTTGTTTCTGTAGAGATCCTTCAAAAGCATATGGGAAAGGCCCAGCGTATCCACGACTGTCGGATCAAACTCGAGTCCGAGGAGTCCGGCGTAGTGCCTGATAAATCCCACGTCGAACATGGCATTATGGCCGACCACCGGGACCGTATGCCAGTCTCCGATGAACTCCAGGAACTTCGGGATCCAATACTCGTAGTTTCCCTGCCCGCGGACCTGATCGTCCGTGATCGTAGTAAGCTCGGTGATCCTCGGGGGGATTGGGCGCTCCGGATCGATAAACTGTGAGAATCGGTTTACGACTCTTCCTTCCCTGACCTTGACCGCGCCGATCTCGATGATGCGGTCATTGCTTTCCGAAAAGCCCGTCGTCTCGATATCAAATACGACAAACTCGCCGTCCAGCTCCTGTCCCCTCGGTTTACGGACAGCATTTTTCGTATCATCTACAAGGCTTGCCGTCACGCCGTAAATCAGTTTGAGGTCCGATCCCTTCGGCAGGGAGTGTGCCGCGGTCGGGAAAGCCTGCACCGAATTGGTGTCCGTTATCGCCAGCGACTTCCAGCCCCAGCGGACTGCCGCCTTGATATACTCGGAAACGTCGCCGATGCCGTCCATATCACTCATCTTGGTATGGATACTGAGCTCCGTACGCTTTGTACCCTGATAATTATCCATTCGCCCGGCAGCCGGGTCCTTTGCCTTTTTGATGCTCTTGATTCGGCCGACCGTCAGCTCCGGCGAAAACTGGTTGGGCGGTTCCACTGTTCCCGTCAGCAGCACATACTGTCCGTCCTTCAGTTTTCCTTCCAGTTCATTCTTTGCGTTCTCGTCACAAAAGAGCCTGCATGAAACCGAATCGGTCCCGTCTGTCAGATTAAAACGGAAGATAAACTTTTCGTTTCTGGTCTTGACCAGATCAGTTCCGAAGATCGATCCTCCGATGATCACCTCACCCATACCTTCTTCGAGGTGATGGATCGGGATCTCCTCTCCCTTGAAATCATATCCGTAGATCACATCCGGATCCTGAGATTTCTTGTCACGTTTGGGAGTCCACTGCGTCTCGGACTTTTTAAAACCATCCTGTCCCGGTTTCTTCTGGATCTTTACGCCGTTGCCGTTCCCGTTTGTATGGGCGTAAGTTTCCGCCGTCTGGGTAAGCGCGATCAGTGTCACACGGATGTTTTTGCCGTCAAAGATCTTGTCCCGGATCGCGCGTTCCGCCGACTGCACTGTCTGGCGCGGCAGTTCTTCCCTGCATCTCACATAGACAGTGAGAGAACTCCTGTCGGATGACGCGGTGATCCTGGTGATCTCCGTGTCCTTCATGAGTTCTCTGTCTGTAATGTCCATATCCAGATTGACGAAAACTTCTGAAAAGCGATTTTCCATCTGTCTGTTCCGTTTCTGTATGCAATGATGATCCCGGCGAGGTCCGAAGCCGGACGCCGCCGGGTCTGATTGTTTAAAGATATCTGTCCAGTTCTTCCCGGAATGCCTCTAAGAGTTCCGCTTCCGGACATTTACGAACGATCTCTCCCCGCCGGATGATCAGGCCCTGACCCTTTCCGCCGCAGATCCCGAGTTCTGCTTCTTTTGCTTCTCCCGGCCCGTTGACGACGCAGCCCATGCAGGCCACTTTCATGTCCAGACGACTGTACGGTGGCTTCGCGACCAGTTCGTTGACCTGTTCCGCGAGATGTACAAGGTCGATCTCCGTTCTTCCGCAGGTCGGACAGCTGACGACTTCTACGCCGCCGTGGCGAAGTCCCAGCGTCTTCAGGATCTGCTTCGCCGAACGGACTTCCTCAATGGGATCCCCGGTCAGGCTGACCCGGATCGTATCCCCAATCCCTTCATAAAGGATGATGCCGAGACCTATGGAGGACTTGATGTTGCCGGCCCATACCGTGCCGGCTTCGGTAATGCCTACATGCAGCGGGTGATCGGTGCGTTCCGCGATCAGCTCGTGCGCACGCACGCACATCAGCACATCGGAGGACTTGATGCTGATGACAATGTTGCCGTAGCCCATATCCTCGATCATCCCGGCCTTATCGAGCGCAGACTCAACCAGGCCCTCTGCGGTTACGTGTCCGCCGTGCCGTTCGATCACTTCCTTCTCCAGCGAACCGGAGTTGACCCCTACACGGATCGGAATGCCATATTCCTTCGCTGTATCGACAACCGCTGCCAACTTTTCCCGCCCGCCGATGTTTCCGGGATTGATGCGGATCTTATCCGCGCCGTTTTTGATTGCTGCAATCGCAAGCTTATAGTCAAAATGAATGTCCGCGACCAGCGGGATCGTGATCTGATCACGGATCTCACAGATCGCCTCTGCCGCTGCCATATCCGGCACAGCGACACGGATGATCTCGCAGCCTTCGTCTGTCAGAGCGCGGATCTGAGCCACCGTCGCCGCAACATCCGATGTCTTTGTGTTGCACATGGACTGGATCGCGACGGGATTGGTCCCGCCGATCCTGACACCGCCTATATTTACTTCATGCGTCATCATTCTCATGATTTGATTTCCGCCTTTAATTTATCGTCCGAGGTACAGCATGATGATATCGTTAAAGAGAATGAACATCATCAGCGCCAGCAGCATCATTGTGCCGATCATATGGATCCTTGACTCCAGTTCCTTCGGCACTTTCCTTCTCGTCACCATCTCAATCAGGATGAACAAAAGCCTTCCGCCGTCCAGTGCCGGCAGCGGCAGCAGATTCATAAATCCCAGGGAACTTGAGATCAGGATCATCAGGTTAAAGAGCGTCATGAGTGCCGCAACAAAGCCGTGGCTGGCCGCCGAATCAACCGATTCATCCATTGTGGCGACCATGCGGATCGGGCCCATAAGATCGGACGTACTCGCCCTGCCGCTCAGCAGCATGCGGATTGATTCCAATGATGTCCGGAAATTGAACTTGACGTTGTACCAACTGTAATAAAGGATCTCACCGAGCGTATCCGCCTTTTCATAGACCCCGCTGTAGCTGAATCCCAGGCGGTTCCGCTTCAGCTCCTCGTCGTAGACGGGAACCAGCTCGGCATGTTTTTCAATACCGTCATCCTTATCCTGATAATAGATCGTAAACATCCCGCCCCGGTCCATCACTTCCTGATGGATACTCATGAACAGCATAATGTCTCTGGCAGTCTCGATCCGCTCCGGCCGGACAGACGCATCGCCTGCCGCCAGCGCCGTGATGAGATCCCCGGCCTCGATTCCTGCCTCGGCAACCGGCATATCCGGATCCACTTCACGGACTGCCGGCCGGTCGTATCCGTTATACCCGGTTATGATCAGCGCGAGCACAAACGCCAGGAAAAAGTTAAATACAGGTCCTGCCAGTATGACGAGAAAACGCTGCCATGCAGGCTTCAGCGCAAACTGCTCTTCTTTGGAAAAGAATCTTCCCTCATATATGATCCCGTTCTCTGTGACGACCACTTCCGGATCCCTGTCTCCGAGTACATTGTCCTGTCTGCTTCCTTCGGCTTCTTCCTCATCAGGTTCCGGCTCCGCCAGGTCCTCAGACAGCATCATGCAGAAGCCGCCGAATGGGATCGCGCGCAGACTGTAGCGGGTATTGCCTTTGATCGTGCTCCAGATCCTCGGTCCCATGCCGACGGCGTACTCAATGACGCCTACGCCAAAAAGCCGGGCAATACTGAAATGTCCGAACTCATGAAATGCTATGATGGCACCGAGTGCCAGTATGGATACCAGTAAACTGAGCATATGTACTTTCTCTAATAAGCCGCGAAAAAGGGAGCGTTATCCTATAAGTGATACAATTCCCGTATGAAGGCACGCGCTTCCTGCTCTGCCGCAAAGATTTCATCCAGATCCGGCGAAGGAATGTTATGGTGAGCTCTCATACAGGCTTCGATTCCGTCTGTGATATCAAGATAACCGATCTTCCCCGCAAGGAAAGCTGCGACAGCTTCTTCATTGGCCGCGTTGTATACCGTAGTAATGCTGCCTTCCGTGCGGCACGCTTCGATACCGAGGCGAAGCCCCTTAAACGTCTCCAGATCAGGCTCCATAAAACGGATGTCTCTGAGGTCCTCAAATCCAAGTGTGCGCCTGCCGCGGAATGCAGGTCTGTGACAGCCATGCAGAGCATAAGAAATGGGCACTCTCATATCCGGCACGCCGAGCTGTGCCTTGACAGCGCCATCCTCAAACTGGACCATGCTGTGTACGACCGATCCGGGCTGCACCGCCACGATGATATCATCTGCAGGGACGCCGAAGAGGTAATGCGCTTCGATCACCTCGAGGCCTTTATTCACCAGCGTAGACGAATCAATCGTGATCTTGGCGCCCATGTTCCAGCTCGGATGCTTCAGTGCGTCCGCCGGAGTGATACCGGTCAGTTCCTCCCGCTTTCGTCCACGGAACGGGCCTCCGGATGC
>JAFTBX010000009.1 GCA_017455005.1 Lachnospiraceae bacterium
AGAAATAGAGACCCGTTACCGCATAATTGCTCTTTGGCTCTTTCGGCTTCTCCTCGATACTCAGCGCCTTTCCGTTTTCATCGAACTCAACCACACCGAATCGCTCAGGATCCGGAACGTAGTATCCGAAAACTGTAGCCCTCTTCTCTTCCTCGGCATCTTTCACAGCCGCTTTAAGCAGCTTTCTAAATCCATTACCGTGGAAGATATTATCACCCAGAACCATTGCACAGGCATCATCGCCGATGAACTCTTCACCAAGCAGAAATGCTTGCGCTAATCCATCAGGACTGGGCTGAACCTTATAACTACGGCTACTGCCGAACTGACTTCCATCACCAAGAAGCGACTCAAATCTTGGTGTGTCCGTAGGTGTAGAAATGATCAGTATATCCTTAATACCCGCCAGCATCAAAGTGCTAAGCGGATAATAGATCATCGGCTTGTCATATATAGGAAGAAGCTGCTTCGATGTCACCATAGTGAGCGGATACAGTCTTGTTCCTGCTCCACCTGCTAATACGATCCCTTTCATCTTTTTTTATCCTTCCTATCATGTCAAGCCCTAAATTCAGGTTTTATGCGGGCTTGCTGTGATTCTATACCTCTTGAAACAGAGCCAGACGGGTATGGACATCATCGTATCTGGTACTGAATAGCTGATTGCGGGTATGGTGAATAGAGCGTCCTTTGACTTTGCTCTATAAAGGCCATTTTCCCTCCGATCAACTATGGCGGTGAACCTTCCGTGCCTATGGGGATCGAGTCCCAACTTCCTTCGTCCCACCTGTCCATACACCGAGTGCCGGCTAAGCTTTCGTACAGGGTCATGCCCTACGGAGAGAACTCCTGCCGGCTACGGCTCTTGTTTGTTGTTGGTTCATTACTGACTGGGCTTCTACAGGCGGTTCTGATAAATCAGTGGACGCATCTCCGCCTTCTTCTGCCTTGCCAGTTGGTACTGATGCCGTACTTTCTACGCCATCGTTTACCGGTTCCTTCTCCAGGACCCTGCCCGGCCTCCTGCCATCAGGTGGTCCGGCAGAGTCTTGGAGGTTATGATAGTTTGCAGGTTGTTTGATACGGTTGATTATGCTGCCTGCGCCGCCGCTCTTGTCGGATGTTTGATATCCCTCAGCATTTTTTCAGGATCGTACTTCTGTCCCGTCCTCAAGATTGCAAAGATGACCCTCAGGATCTTGCAGGCGATCACGATCAGTGACTGCATCTTCTTCAGAGGATTATCCGCCCGTGTTGTGTAGTACACATGCAGCTTCTTAAATTCTTCTGCATGGGATGCCGCCGACCTTGCCGCCTGGAAGAGCCAGAACCTCAGCCGCTTGCGTCCCCTGTGGCTGATCTTTGTCTCTCCCTTATGTTTGCCGGAGCTACAGGCTACAAGCCCGAGCCCGCTCAGCTTCTGAATCTCCTTCACATCATCGAAACGCCTGACATCCCCCATTTCTGCCAGGATCCCCGAAAGGATGTTTTCTCCGATTCCATCGATCCCCAGCAGGTTCTCTGCGTAAGGAATCTCCCGGCATTTCTGATGGAGGGATTCCTCGATCTCATCGAGTTTTGCCGTAAGGTAAAGGATCTGCTCTACAAAGCAGCTGACCGCTTCCTTGCTGCCGCCCGTTCCATGCTTCAGGCCTACGCTTTCCGATGCAAGCTTCACGATGTGTTCCGCCCTGCTGTAGCCGCGTCCCCTGAGCTTTGCCTCATGCCAGAGCTTCCTCAGGCCATCTGCTCCTAATGCCAGGATATCCTCCGGAAACGGAGCCTTCTGCAGAGCTATCAGGGTGAATGTACCATCCAGCTTCCCGAATGCGTCCATGTACTCCGGGAAGCAGATCTTCATCTCCCTGTGCAGCCTGTTTACATAGCGGATCCGGTCCTCTGTCAGCTGGTCCCGCAGCATCGACAGTCGCCGCAGCTCCGCATACACATCTTCAGGAAGATAGGGCATGCCATAGTTCCCGTCCTTCACCAGATTTGCAATCAGCTTCGGATCCTTCCGGTCGTCCTTCAGCTGGTTGTTGTCCTCCAGTTCCTTTGTCTGCTTCACCGCATACGGATTGACCTGCACGACACTGATGCCGTTCGTGATCATCCACGCTGCCAGACAGAACCAGTAGTGCCCCGTAGGCTCCAGGCCCAGCACGATCTGCTTCTTGTTGTGCTCGGCCGCGATCTGTACCGCCCACGCCTTCACACGCTGGAATCCCTCGGCGTTATTGCTGAACGAGAATGCGTCCTTGCTGAGTTCCCGTCCCCTGGTGTCGATCGCCCTTATGTAGCGCGTCTCGCTGCCGATATCACACCCGAGGATCAGCATGTCGTCACTGATAAATGTGAGCTTTGCGTTCTTATCGAACTTGCCGTCGACTTCCAAATCTTTCCAGGTCGATGACTTCAGCTCTGCTTCAACTGCTACAATCCTTCCGCAAAGCTCCTCCTGCGAATGAACATTCATTGAATTGTTAATGTTTGCTTGATTTTTCGCCTTTCTGCCTTTAACATTCATCTCAGATACCTCTTGTAATTTTTGGATTTTACCAACTTTGGCGGGTCAGTAATAATCCAACTTTACTTGAGGTATTTTTCTTGGTCAAGGCTGTTTCCCTTCACTGTTTAAGTATACAGGAAGCTTTCTTATATTTCAAATCAATTCACGGTTCTTGGATCCAAACCAAATCTATTTATAGCCATTTGAACGATGCTTTCCTTCTTGCCCCACAAATCATTTATTAAATACTTATAACCCATTGTCTGAATCCAAGATCCAGCATCTACTCTTTCGTCCTTGTTACTCTCACATGTAATAATAGCCAATGCCAGTCCCCATATAAAAGGCGGAGATAACAATAAGTAACCTTGATCATTAATTGCTAATGCAACATAATCATTCCATACGATTTTGCTTTTTTCTCCTGTATCATGAATCAGTTCACATCTAATAGCGTGATATACAATATCCTCGAGCGTGCTATAGCCATCTTGGCTCGATTTGATCTTATCATGCTGGAATGGTAATTTTACCTGTGGTGACAGACATGCATCCAAACAAGTCACAAGAATCAACCACATATTTTCTTTCAGAAACTCCTTATATGCAGTTCTATCAGAATCACTTTTGTGGAAGTGTCGTTTTGCTGTATTGTCTAATGCAATACAGATATCACTCAACCCTAATTCATATTCACCTTTATCCATGTGGTCAATAGCTGATTGTAATCTCTGTCCTATAGTAATCACTCACATCTCCTTTTCCATTGATATCTCAATTTCGATAGTATACATAAATCGGATTAAGCACGCAGAAATTAGCGTCTGAATTTAAATTATGAATAACAATCTGGTTTTATATTAATTATAAAGTACATATCACAGAAAGACAATGAACACTAGTGATCAATTACAGTACTATAGAGCCATAGTCAGTTGCGAGGTTCCTCCCTTCCACGAAGTCTACGAGCAATGGTCGGCCATCAAGTACCCGACGGTATCCAAATCGAATGTCCACGGCTATGAAGCGTCCTACAAGGTCTGCGGAATGCTGTACGATCGTGTCTTCAAGGATATCCGCCTGGCAGACCTCCAGCACGTAGTAGACATCTGCGGAAAGAACTACCCCACGCTGAAGAAGCTGAAGGGCCTGTTCAACCAGCTGTACGAGTACGCTATGAAAAATGACATCTGCAACAAAGATTACTCCGAGTATGTGGATATCCAGCGGTACAAAGACAGAAATCCCGACAAGCGTGATCACAACAAGTTCACGAGGGACGAGGTAGACAGGCTGTGGGAGTTCAAAGACCAGTCCTATTACCAGATCGTGCTGATGCTGATCTACACCGGCTGCCGCATCTCGGAACTGCTGGCCCTGAAGAAAGAGAACGTCAATCTGAAGGAACAGTACTTCGACGTGATCGCCAGCAAGACGGCAAACGGCATCCGCCGGGTCCCCATCGCGGACAAGATCCTGCCGATGTTCAAGGCCTGGTACAAAGGATCCAACTGTGAGTACGTGCTCTACTGTCCGTCAGGAACGGGATTCGACTACCGGAACTACTACGACAGCTACTGGACGCCGGTGATGGAAAGCCTTGGCTTCGATCACAAGCCGCATGACACCAGGCACACCTGTGTCTCGATGCTGGCGGAGGCCCAAGTGGAACCGACCATGATTAAAAAGATCGTAGGCCACTCCGGTGCCATGACGCTGACAGAGAGGGTGTATACCCACCTGGATGTGAAGGTACTGCTGGAAGCGATCAACAAGATCTGAACAGCGGACCGGGGTCACGATCATAGTTTTTGCTGCATAGGCAGCTTGGGAATTTGAAATATAAAAAACAGGAGACCGTCTCCTGAGAGAAGATCTCCTGTCTTATGTGAGTTTTTCGGTGTTGTGAGAATTTGGCTATGCTGCATGCACGCTGCATATACGTCACTTATCTATCGCGGCGAATTGCTGCATACGACTTCTCACAACTACATATTGCGGATAACCCACGCTGTAGGACGCAATATATTGTATAGAGACGTCCTGAGAAGCGCCACAGATTAACGCTTGCTGAACTGCGGAGCGCGGCGGGCGGCCTTCAGACCGTACTTCTTCCGCTCTTTCATGCGCGGATCGCGGGTCAGGAAGCCTTCCTTCTTCAGGACCGGACGGAAGTCCGCGTCGACATGAAGGAGTGCACGGGACAGGCCGTGGCGAATCGCGCCTGCCTGACCGGTGGTGCCGCCGCCGTGAACAGAGACGATCACATCATACTTGTCCAGCGTGTCGGTGACGACCAGCGGCTGACGGACGACCATCTTCAGGGTCTCCAGGCCAAAGTAGGAGTCGATGTCACGCTTGTTGATCGTGATGTTTCCTTTTCCCGGTTTCACATAGACACGAGCGATGGAGCTCTTTCTTCTGCCGGTTCCATAAAACTTTTCTGCCATCTCAATACCTCCTACCGATTAAAACGTCAACGTTTCCGGCTTCTGTGCCGCATGCGGATGATTCTCGCCTGCATAGACATGAAGCTTCTCAAGCATCTCGTTGCCAAGGGGTCCCTTCGGGAGCATGCCCTTGATGGCATGACGGACGACTTCTTCCGGCTTCTTCTGCAGCATCTCGCGAAGGGTGGGCTCCTTCACGCCGCCGACATACTCGGAATGACGGAAGTAGGTCTTCTGATCCAGTTTCTTGCCGGTCACGACGACCTTCTCTGCGTTGACAACAATTACATAATCACCGGTATCGATATGCGGTGTAAAAATAGGCTTATTCTTTCCTCTTAAGACCTTGGCGACTTCGGACGAAAGACGGCCCAGCGTCATGCCGGCGGCGTCCACGACGTACCACTTGCGCTCAATGGTCTTCGGACTAGCCATAAATGTATTCATGGTGTGTTCCTCCCAATGATAACAAACAATTCGTTCTGTCACCGTCCTGATGCGGCGCGCTAACCGGGGCTTTGGCTCACACTCCTGCCATAAGAACAGCTTTTACATTATAGTACAAGGGGTTTTTCATGTCAAGCAAAAAATCTTGAAAAAACCTATGTATTTCAATGATTTCCGCGCCTTTCACGCTGCCGCGCCTAATGGCTGTTTTCCGTTTTTTAAGGTTTCGTAATCCGCACCAATGCTTGATTTTTGATCAAAAACACATAAATACCGCGCAGAATGTGCTCCAAAGCATAAATTAAGCAGGAACACCGGACTGCAGCCGGTGCCGACGGCTTATTTCAGTCTCCGCACAAAGTTCTTGCCGATCTCAACGATCTCTTCCTTATATAAATGGCCGATCGCCTTCTTGAATCCGTTCTTGCTCATGTTCAGCTCACGCCGGATAATCTCAGGGGAGGCATTGTCAGAAAACGGAAGCTCGCCGTCGTACTCGTCGATCTTCTTTAAGACCGCCGCCGCATCAGCCTCGATCTGCCGGTATGCCTTTTCCCTGACAGACAGATCCAGCTTGCCGTCCGCCCGCACGCGGATGATGCGCCCTTCCACGGCTTCTCCCGGCCGGTACGTCCTGAACACCTGCGGCTTCGGGATCAAACCGTAGTAATAGGCACCGTCCTTTTCGACTGCAACGAAAACGCCTACATCCGGATTCATCCGGTACACATAGCCCCGGAACGTCTCATCTTTAACAAATTCCCCCGGCTGCGCTGCCTTCAGCCGGTCATAGACCTTCATCGTCGCCGAGAGCCTGCCGCTCTTGTCCGTATAGACGTAGACCAGGATGCCATCCTGCGCCTTTAAGCTTCCTTCCATCTCCTTATAGGGGAGGAAAAGGTCTTTATCAAGCCCCCAGTCCAAAAACGCGCCGATCTTCGTCACGGCCTTGACCTGCAGATAGGCAAGGCCTCCGGCCATCACGAGCGGTTCCCGCACCGTGGCAATGAGACGGTCCTCCGAATCCCTGTAAATGAATACGGTGATCCTGTCGCCGTCCTTTGTGCCTTCCGGCACCTGTTTCTTCGGGAGGAGGACGACCTCCGTGCTCTGTTCAAAACCTAAAAAGGCCCCGAACTCCGCAATACGCTTCACGGTCAGGGTCTGCTTCTGTCCTACTGTGATCTTTTCCATGGTCTCTCCGTTCTCTTCTGGTCCTGCGGGGCAACCCCGCTGTCAGAAAAGGAAAGGCAGTGCAGGCACTGCCTTTCCTCCTGTAAGGGAAGCTGCTTTGGGCTTCTTCCCTGCGGGAAATGCCGCTTCATGCGGCGCTTCCCGCTTTCTAATTCAGCTTAAGCCGTCTTATGCTTCGACCTCTCTGCCGTACATCTCACGCAGTTCGCAGAGGTGTTTGTAGCGCTTGACCGCTTCCGCAGCAGCCTTCGCGAACAGCTTCTCCGCACGCTCCGGGAAGGAACGGGTCAGGGACGAATAACGCGCCTCGTTCAGGATGAACTCCTTGTAATCTGTCGTCGGCTCCTTGGAATCGAGCGTGAACGGATTCTTGCCCTGTTCCTTGAGTGCCGGGTTGTAGCGGAACATGTTCCAGTAACCGCAGTCGACAGCCTTCTTCATCTCGGTCTGGCAGTTGACCATGCCGCCCTTGATGGAGTGCATCTCGCACGGCGCATAGCCGATGACGAGCGACGGACCGTGGTACGCTTCCGCTTCCTTCAAAGCGTTCAGCGTCTGGTTCATGTTAGCGCCCATCGCGACCTGTGCGACGTAGACATAGCCGTAAGACATCGCGATCTCGGACAGGCTCTTCTTCTTGATGGCCTTGCCGGCCGCGGCGAACTGTGCCACCTGACCGATCTGGGAAGCCTTCGAAGCCTGGCCGCCGGTGTTGGAATAGACCTCGGTATCAAAGACCATGATGTTCACGTCTTCGCCGGAAGCCAGGACGTGATCCAGGCCGCCGAAGCCGATGTCATATGCCCAACCGTCGCCGCCGAAGATCCAGACGGACTTCTTCGACAGATATTCTCTGTTGTTCGCGATATCCTTGCAGACGTCGCACTTGTCAGCGTTCTTCTCTGCAAACTCAGCCAGTGCCTTTGCCGGAGCCTGGTTCTTCGCGCCGTCCTCGGCGGTCTCCAGGAATTCCTTCGCAAGAGTCTTGAACTCGTCAGCGCAATCCTCGTTGCAGTGCGCTTCGATCTCGGCGATCAGGCGCGAGCGGATCGCGTTCTGGCCGAGGTACATGCCGAAGCCGTGCTCAGCATTGTCTTCGAACAGGGAGTTCGCCCATGTCGGGCCGTGGCCTTCCGCATTCACCGTGTACGGTGAGGTCGCTGCCGGGCCGCCCCAGATGGACGAGCAGCCGGTCGCGTTCGAAATGTACATCCTGTCGCCGAACAGCTGGGTGATCAGACGCGCGTAAGAGGTCTCGGCGCAGCCTGCGCAGGAGCCGGAGAACTCAAGCAGAGGCTTCTTGAACTGAGAGGTGATCAGGTTCGCGCTCGTTGCCACTTCGGGCTTCTCTGCGACCTGAGCCACGCAGTAATCGAAGACGACCTGCTCTGCATCCTGGGTCTCACGCGGCACCATCTTCAGGGACTTCGTCGGGCAGACGCCTACGCAGACGCCGCAGCCCATGCAGTCCATCGGAGACACTGCCAGAGTGTACACATACGGGGTCCTCAGGACCGGACGCGGTCCCTTCTTCATGTTCTCGGGTGCCGCAGCGACTTCCGCTTCGTTTAACGCAAACGGACGGATCGTAGCGTGCGGGCAGACGAACGCGCACTGGTTGCACTGCGCGCAGGTCGCAGCGTTCCATTCCGGAACCATGACCGCAACGCCGCGCTTCTCGTAAGCTGCAGCGCCGAGTTCGAACGTGCCGTCCTCATGGCCATCCGTGAAGCTGGAGACCGGGAGGCTGTCGCCGTCCATTAAGTCGACCGGGAAGAGGATCTTCTTGACCTGATCCACGAGCTTGTCCGGACCATCGAGCTGATGCTCGACCGGTGCGTCGACCGCATTCGCCCACTCAGCCGGAACTTCGACCTTCTTATAGGCATTCACGCCAAGGTCGATCGCCTTGTGGTTCATGTCGACGATGTCCTGGCCTTTCTTTAAGTAGGACTTCGTCGCCGCATCCTTCATGTGCTGCACGGCCTCTTCGATCGGCATGACCTTCGCCAGTGCGAAGAACGCTGCCTGCAGGGTCGTGTTCGTTCTCTTGCCCATGCCGATGGAGGCGGCAAGATCGATCGCGTTGATCGTGTAGAGCTGGACGTTGTTCTTCGCGATGTAGCGCTTCGTCTCAGCGTTCAGTTTCTCAAAGAGTTCGGCTTCGTCCCACTGGCAGTTGATCAGGAACACGCCGCCCGGCTTGACATCGTTGACCATCTTATAGCCCTTTTCGACGTAGGACGGGTTGTGGCAGGCGACGAAGTCGGCCTTGTTGATGTAGTACGGGCTCTTGATCGGCTTGTCACCGAAGCGCAGATGCGAGATCGTGATGCCGCCGGTCTTCTTCGAGTCATACTGGAAGTAAGCCTGAACGTACTTGTTCGTGTAGTCGCCGATGATCTTGATGGAGTTCTTG
>JAFTBX010000105.1 GCA_017455005.1 Lachnospiraceae bacterium
CACATGATCTCTACCGATGTGAAGGATATGCCGGAGTTCTTCCAAAACGAGCGTTTTGACGGCAACAGCATGATGGTCAAAAAGCTCACCATGCTTCCGGTCGAGTGCATTGTCCGCGGCTATATCACCGGCAGCGGCTGGGCGAGCTATGTCAAGGACGGCACTGTCTGCGGCATCCGCCTTCCGGAGAACCTGAAGGAGTCCGCGAAGCTTCCCGAGCCGATCTATACTCCGTCAACAAAGGCAGAGATCGGCGATCATGATGAGAACATCTCCTTTGAGCAGAGCGTGGACTATCTGGAGAAGCGCTTCCCGGGCAAGGGCAGAGAGTACGCGGAGAAGCTCCGTGATCTGACGCTGGCGCTTTATAAAAAGTGCGCGGACTATGCTTATGAGCGCGGCATTATCATCGCGGATACCAAGTTTGAGTTCGGCCTGGATGAAAACGGCAATGTCGTTCTCGGTGACGAGATGCTGACGCCGGACAGCTCCCGCTTCTGGCCGCTCGAAGGCTACGAGCCGGGCAAGAGCCAGCCGTCCTTTGATAAGCAGTTTGCCCGTGACTGGCTCAAGAGCCATGAGGGCCACAACTGGACGCTTCCGCAGGAGATCGTGGACAAGACCATCGAAAAGTACCTGCAGGCATATGAGCTCCTTACCGGACATCCGCTTGCAAAGTAATACCGAAGAGCTCTGATATGGAACCACAGACAGTATTTGCACTGATCGTGTTTGTTATCACGTATGTGCTGATGTTTTCATTTCAAAATATAAGGCCGCATGTATCTATCACATCGGCCTTTATTTTCGTTATCGCAGGCAGCCTCGGTATCTTTCCGGCTTTCCGGTATACCTGGCTTGACGCGCTCCGTGAGATCGACTGGAACGTTATCATGATGATCATGGGCACCATGGGAACGGTGTATTTCTTTATTGATTCCCGGATGCCCGGCTTATTGAGCGACATGCTGATCGAACGCGTCCACTCAGTCCAGTGGATGGTCGTGGCGATGTCGCTTTTTGCCGGCCTTGTTTCCGCGTTTGTGGATAATGTTGCCACGGTGCTGATGCTGGCTCCGGTGGCGCTCGCGGTATGCAAGAGACTTCGGATCTCTCCCGTGCCCGCGATCATCTGCATCTCCGTATCCTCCAACCTGCAGGGAGCCGCGACCCTGGTCGGAGATACGACATCCATCCTGCTCGGAAAAGCGGCGGGACTGGATTTCATGGACTTCTTTTTCGTCGAGGGAAGACCCGGTATGTTCTGGGTGACAGAAGCGGGAGCGGTCGCCGCTACGATCATCATCTGGTGGATGTTCCGCTACGATAAGGCGCGGATCGACGTCGAGGGCGATACGATCGTGGATGACCGCGTTCCGGCCTTTCTGCTGCTTGCGACGATCGTGACCCTGATCCTGGTTTCGTTTATTCCTTACAAGGACAGCGCGGCTCCGGGTCAGTTTTATAAGCCGGATATCACGAACGGTATGATCTGCATGATCTATTTCCTGATCGCGCTCGCGCACCAGACGGACAGGGACAAGAGCCTTGACAAAGCGTTGCAGGCGATCCGGGAGATCGACTATTATACTCTTGCGCTGCTTGCAGGCCTCTTCGTCGTGATCGGCGGCATCGAGCGTGCCGGAGTGATCGACCTGATCGGCCAGACGCTTGCGAAGCTCGGAGGCAGCGGAAGCCGCGATTCCGTGTTCCTGGTATATACGATCATTGTCTGGATGTCGGTACTTCTGTCTGCTTTTATCGATAACATACCTTATACGGCAACGATGCTGCCGGTCGTTGCAGTTCTTGCGGAACAGCTGTCCGCGGCAGGCGGGGTACAGGTACATCCAAACCTGATGTATTTCGGACTGCTGGCAGGCGCTACCCTCGGCGGCAATCTGACGCCGATCGGCGCTTCCGCAAACATTACAGCGATCGGTATACTGCGAAAAGAAGGATACGAAGTGGCGTCCGGGACCTTTATGAAGTATTCCGTTCCGTTTACACTTGCTGCAGTCCTGACGGGATACCTGCTGATCTGGGTCATCTGGATGTAAGTGTGGATGTACAGCATGCTTCAAAAAAAGAACACATAAATTCAATTCTATTTCTTTTAAATTGTATAAAAACGTGTAAAATAAGATTGGTACGATCATACGCGCATGGGAAAATGGCTTGCACGTATGATATTTTTGCACTCTAAATATGATTTGAGGCGAAGGAGAGAGGTATGGTTTATTTTTCTATTATCGCGGCTGTTCTGGCCCTGGTCTTTGCGTTCTACAAGACCTCCTATGTCGGTCAGCAGTCTGACGGCAATGACAGAATGAGAGAACTCGCACATGCGATCCACACAGGCGCAAGAGCGTTCCTGTTTGCAGAGTACAGAGTTCTGATCTGGTTCGTCCTGGTGCTTTTTGTATGCATCGGTCTCGGACTTCATTCCTGGGCAACGGCAATCAGCTTCCTGTTCGGTGCTGCATGCTCCGTTGGCGCAGGCTACATCGGTATGAACGTTGCAACCAAGGCTAACGTCCGTACTGCAGCAGCTGCAAAGGACGGCGGTATGGCTAAGGCTCTGGCAGTTGCTTTCAGCGGCGGTTCCGTTATGGGTATGTGCGTTGTAGGTCTCGGCCTGCTCGGCTGCTCCATCATCTATCTTGTGACCGGCAGCGCGGACGCTATCATGGGGTTCTCCCTTGGCGCTTCCTCCATCGCTTTGTTTGCCCGAGTAGGCGGCGGTATCTACACCAAGGCTGCTGACGTAGGCGCTGACCTTGTCGGTAAGGTTGAGGCAGGCATCCCCGAGGATGACCCGCGTAACCCGGCAGTTATCGCAGATAACGTCGGTGATAACGTCGGTGACGTTGCGGGTATGGGTGCTGACCTGTTTGAGTCCTATGTCGGCGCGATCGTTTCCGCGGTTACCCTCGGCACTGTTGCAGCAGCAAACCAGGGACTGACCAATGCGGCTCTGTTCCCGCTGATCCTGGCAGGCGTAGGCATCATCGCTTCCATCATCGGCAGCACCTTTGTTAAGGGCGGCGAAGGTAAGAATCCGGCAGCAGCACTGAATACCGGTTCTTATTTCTCTGCAGCGATCGTTCTGGTCGCATCCGTTGCGCTGTCTATCTCACTGCTTGGCAGCGTTAACTACGCAATCGCTATCATCGCAGGCCTGATCGTCGGTCTTGCGATCGGTAAGATCACTGAGATCTACACTTCCGGTGACTACAGCTCCGTTAAGGAGATCGCGGAGTCCGCACAGACCGGTTCCGCTACAACAGTTATTACCGGTGTATCCGTCGGTATGCTTTCCACTGCGCTTCCGATCCTTTTCGTCGCAGTCGGCATCCTGGTTGCTTACAGAACAGCAGGCATGTACGGTATCGCGCTTGCAGCTGTCGGTATGCTTTCCACCACCGGCATCACCGTTGCGGTCGACGCATACGGCCCGATCGCGGATAACGCAGGCGGTATCGCAGAGATGAGCCACCTTGACGAGAGCGTTCGTGAGATCACTGACCAGCTCGACGCAGTCGGCAATACCACCGCTGCTATGGGTAAGGGCTTCGCGATCGGTTCCGCAGCTCTGACTGCTCTGGCACTGTTCGTTTCCTACGCAGAGGTTGCTAAGATCACCAACATCAACGTTATGGACGCCAATGTTATCATCGGTCTGTTCATCGGTGGTATGCTTCCGTTCGTATTCTCCGCATGGACGATGTCTTCCGTATCCCGTGCTGCACACAGCATGATCGAGGAAGTAAGACGTCAGTTCCGTGAGATCCCGGGCATCATGGAAGAGAAGGCAAAGCCGGACTACACCCGCTGCGTCGATATCTCCACCAAGGCTGCTCTTCGTGAGATGATCCGTCCGGGCGTTATGGCAGTTATTGCTCCGATCATCATGGGTATGCTTCTCGGACCGCAGGCACTCGGCGGAATGCTGGCAGGTTCCCTCGTTACCGGTGTTCTGATGGCGATCTTCCTTTCCAACGCCGGCGGCGCATGGGATAATGCGAAGAAGTACATCGAGAACGGCAACTTTGGCGGCAAGGGCTCTGAGGCTCATAAGGCAGCTGTTGTCGGTGATACCGTAGGTGACCCGTTCAAGGATACTTCAGGTCCGTCCATCAACATCCTCATCAAGCTGATGACCGTTATTTCCCTGGTCTTCGCTCCGATGATCGCTCAGTACGGCGGATTCCTGGTAAAGTAATCAGTTAGAAACTAAGATAATACCAGTTTATATTAAAACCGCATCTTCGTTAAGAGGATGCGGTTTTTGTCTGTTTTGGTTGACATACGGTGATTTTATGATATAGTAATTAACCGACTCAAAAGTGAAATATACAAAAGGCGAATATATGAGTGAGATCAAACAAAACAAAATGGGCACGATGCCGTGCAATAAGCTGCTGCTGACGATGTCCGTGCCGATGATGCTGTCCATGCTGGTGCAGGCGCTGTATAACATCGTCGACTCCATCTTTGTCTCCCGGGTGAGCGAAAACGCGCTGACGGCGGTTTCCCTCGCGTTCCCGGTGCAGACGCTGATGATCGCGATCATAGGCGGAACCGGTGTCGGTATCAATGCAAGGCTCAGCCGTAAGCTTGGCGAGAGGCGATTTGACGAGGTCAACCTTACAGCCGGCAATGCGATCCTGCTGAACGCGATCTATGCAGCCGTGATCCTGATCGTCGGACAGTTTGCGGCAAGTCTCTATTATAATATGATGACGCCGGATGCGGAGATCCGTGCTTACGGTACGGACTATCTGTATGTCATCATGACTTTTTCCGCGGCGCTGATCTTCCAGGTTACCTTTGAACGTCTGCTGCAGTCGACCGGACTGACGATCTGGTCCATGATCTCCCAGACGACCGGCGCGATCCTTAATATCATCCTGGATCCGATCATGATCTTCGGCCTTTTCGGATGTCCGGCAATGGGAACACGCGGAGCGGCACTTGCGACGGTTGTCGGACAGACGGTAGCTGCCTGCATCGGTCTTGCCGCGAACCTTAAAGTGAATAAAGAGATCCGTTTTGAGCCCCGCTTTATGATGCCTGACAAGCAGACGATCGCGCAGATCTATGCGGTCGGTCTGCCGTCGATCATCATGCAGTCGATCGGTTCGGTCATGAACTTCTGCCTGAACAAGATCCTGCTCGACTTTTCCAGTACGGCAGCTGCAGTCTTCGGCGTTTATTTCAAGCTGCAGAGTTTTGTCTTTATGCCGGTCTTCGGACTGAATAACGGCGTTGTGCCGATTATTGCGTACAATTATGGCGCGCGCAGACCGGACCGCATCAAGGAGACCTTCCGGTATGCTGCGATCTATGCCATGTCCATCATGGCAGTGGGCTTCCTGCTCTTTGAGCTGATCCCCGGACAGATGCTGGCACTCTTCAATGCTTCCGACCATATGATTGAGATCGGCGTTCCTGCGCTCAGGTTCCTTGCGACACCATTTATCGTTGCGGGATACTGCATCATGTGTTCCTCGGTGTTCCAGGCTCTGGGACACGGCGTCTTAAGCCTGTGGGTATCATTGACACGTCAGATCATCGTACTGCTTCCGTGCGCGTTCATCCTTTCGAGGGTCATCGGGCTGACCGGCGTATGGGCAGCTTTCCCGATTGCGGAGATTGCTTCCGCGGCTTTAAGTATCCTTTTCATCCGCCGCATCATGCGACAGGAGGTAGATACGCTTTATAACGATTAAAGAACGGCCGGGATCAGTCCCGGCCTTTTCTGATACGCGGCATTTTTTGACAACTGTTGCCGCTGCGTGATATAATAAACCGAATATACTTAACAGCCTAGTGGGCATATGAAAAAGGCAAAGAAAGCACTGATAAATTTCATATGCGTTTTTCTGGTGTCGGGATTGATCATGCCGGCTTTTTCGTTTTACTCTTTTTCACTTGCCGTCTGGCCTGCGGAATGCTATGTGGCGTCGGAAGGCGCCTGCCTGATGGACGCGAGCTCCGGCGTTATCCTTTTTGAGAAAAACGCGCATGAGCCGTATTATCCGGCCTCAATTACCAAGGTTCTTACGGCACTTATTACGATCGAAAACTGCGAGAACCTGAGCGAGCAGGTAACATTTTCCTATGACGCCGTACATATCGAGGAGGAAAACTCCACGATCATCGGTGCCTCGGAGGGAGACCGTCTGTCGGTCCTGGACTGTCTGTACTGCCTTTTGTTCCAGTCGGCCAATGAAGTCGCCAATGCGCTTGCGGAGCATGTCGGCGCGAAGCATCCGGAGCTGAAGGGCGAGGGAGAAAGTGACAGGGATGTCTTTGTAAAGATGATGAATTTGAAGGCGGAAGAGCTTGGCTGCCTCGGTTCACATTTTCACAACCCCTCCGGTCTTACGGATGAGAATCACTATACGACGGCTTACGATATGTGCCAGATCATGGCTGCCGCGATCAGGAATCAAACTTTCCTTGATATCGAAGCACATACCTACTGGACCCATGCGCCGATTCGCAGGTATCCTGACGCGAATGATCCCTGGAATACGGTCTATCCGAAACATCTGATGCTGAAGCGCAACTCCAGTCAGTTTTACCGCGGAGCGATCGCCGGCAAGACCGGCTATACCATGAATGCGGGCAATACGCTTGTGACAGCATGTGAGAAGGACGGGATGACACTGGTCGCCTGTGTGCTCAACGCTCATGCCAACCATTACAATGACACCCGTCGTCTGTTTGATTTCGGCTATGATAATTTCAGTTCGCTGAAGGTCACAGACTATGAAAATACGAACGGACTGATAGAAAAAGATTTTGAGGTCGCCGGCATCCCGGTGATGGACTCTTTTACGATCGGCATCGACGAGGATACAAGGATCACGATCCCGAAGGCCGGAAGCTATGTGGAGGTAGAGAAGACTCTGAGCACGGAAAATGTGCAGGCTTCCGGAGCGTTGGCCGAGATGATCTATACTTACGGAGACCGCAAGGCGGGTTCCGCAGCGCTGCGGCTGATCCCGCTCGGCGGCAGTGTTAGTACCCTAAGTGCGATCGAAGAAGACCCGCTGCTCGGGACACTGCTCGGGATCGAACTGCCGACAGAGACGGAAGCGGAAGAAGCCGCTGACGAAAGCAGTACGGAAGAAGGCGGTTTGGCAAAAACTGAAGAAGCAGAAGCCTCCGGAAGCGGTGAGGAAGGGGAGGCAGCCACAGCCGGGACAGAGACGGGTCAGGATGACGAAGCGACGGAAGCTTCTATGGAGGACACTGTACAGCCGGATAGTGGTGAGGACAACGTAAATGAAACCGAAGCGGAGCAGCCCGGTCTGATTGGAAGGATTAAGGGTCTTCTGGCTGGAAAGACCCGAACGATCGCGGCAGTTGCCGGCGGCATCATCGGACTCGGAGCTCTTTGGATCGCTTTCAGAGCCGTGACGGAAAGCAAGGAGGCGAGGGAGCGCGCAAAAAGGCGTGAAAAGCGGCTGCAGCGCACCCGGGACATGACCGGGTCACAGCAGATCGAGATGGATCTGAAGGTGCAGGGAAGATTAAGAAAAAATCAAAGAAAAAGAAAAAGATAAGATTTTATATTGAGTTAAGATAAACGAATGAAAACTTTAACGAAAACTGGAATAATCTGTATATTATGTGCAGCGGCCGCACTGATTTCCTGCGGACCAAGGCAGGAAGAGACCGAGGCGGAGCCGGAGACGGAAACCGTGCTTTCGATAGAGCAGGATGATGTTTCCGAATCCCAGCCGATCATCCGCATGGAGATCGACGGGGAGATCCTGCCGGTACTTGAAGACGTGACGACGGCAGCAGACAATGCGGTCCTCGCTCCAGTATACCTGAAAAAGGGCGATCAGCATCCGATCGTATCCAGACTGCAGGCGCGCCTGATGGCTCTTGGATACATGGATAACGATGAACCGACTACTTACTATGGAGACGCGACAGCCGAATCGATCCGCAAGTTCCAGCGTCAGATGAAGGTACCGCAGGACGGTATCTGCGGTATGGAGACCTGGGATCTTCTTTTTTCGGCGGAGGCGCCGTACTATAAGGTCATGAAGGGAGACCAGGGTGACGACATCAAGGCGATCCAGGACCGTCTGTATCAGCTGGGCTATCTTCTGAACAGGGGAGACGGAGACTTCGGAGAGGCTACAGAGGCAGCTGTCCGAAAGATGCAGGAGCGTAACGGGATAGGCATAGACGGTGCGGTCGGCAAGGAGAGCATCGGTCTTCTGTATTCGGATGAGATCAAACCCAATCTGATCGGCCTGGGAGAACAGTCAGACCTGGTCAAAAAGTATCAGCAGCGCCTGATCGATCTCGGCTATCTCAGAGAAGAAGCAGATGGTAACTTCGGCGGCGCGACGGAGCGTGCGGTCAGGGAGTTCCAGTCCCGTAATGACCAGATCGTCGACGGATTCCTGGGCCCGGATACACGCGAAGCCATGGACAGCTCCAATGCGAAGCCTTTCGGCCTGCGTCTGGGTGATACATCCGAGTCTGTCAGAGAAGCGCAGAGAAGACTCATCCACTACGGATATCTGGCTTCGGGTCTTGATAAAGGATACTATGGCGATCTGACGGAGGCTGCGGTGAAGCAGTTCCAGAGACAGAACAACCTCACCGTGGACGGAACTGTAGGCATACAGACGATGACCAAGCTGCTTTCTTCCAACGCACGGAAGAAGCCGGTCTCCGTTCCGCAGGTATCTAATAACACCAATACCGGCAGCAGTTCTTCCTCCGGCAGTTCGGGCGGAAGCTCTTCTTCCGGTTCCGGCAGCAGCGCGTCCGTCGGGTCCGGCGGCGCGACTGTCAGCGGTTCTGCCGGCAACCTGATCAATATCGCGGCATCCAAACTGGGCTGCCCGTATGTATGGGGCTCCAAGGGACCGAATTCCTTTGACTGCTCCGGATTTGTATACTGGTGTCTGAACCAGGCAGGCGTCGGTCAGTCATATCTGACTTCGGGCGGCTGGCGCAACCCGGGACGATACCAGAGAGTCTCCAGCTTTGACGCGATCCAGGCCGGCGACGTTGTCGTAGTCAGCGGCCATGTCGGCATCGCGGCGGGCGGAGGCACTGTCATAGACGCATCCTCCTCCAATGGACGTGTCGTACATCGTTCACTGTCCAACTGGTGGAGAAATAACTTTATCGTTGCCTGGCGTATATTCGGATAAAGGAGGGAACGCATGCAGCAGACGATCCTGGTTTGTGACGACGAGAAGGAGATCGTAGAAGCAATATCGATCTATCTGGAAGGAGAGGGCTACAAGATCCTCAAGGCTTATGACGGCCTGGAGGCGCTGGAGATCCTGGAAAAGCAGCGGGTGGACCTGGTCATCATTGATGTTATGATGCCCGGACTTGACGGCATCCATGCGACACTCAAGATCCGGGAGAAGCTCGATGTGCCGGTGATCATTCTTTCTGCAAAGTCTGAAGATACGGATAAGATCCTCGGACTGAATATCGGCGCTGATGACTATATCTCCAAGCCGTTCAATCCGCTGGAACTGGTTGCCCGCGTCAAGTCGCAGCTGCGCAGATATATGCAGCTCGGCAATATCGGCGGCAATTCCTCACAGGCCGTCTTTAAGTGCGGCGGCCTGACGATCAACGACGATAATAAGGAAGTGTTTGTCGACGGTGAGCCGATCAAGCTGACGCCGATCGAATATAACATCCTGCTCCTTTTGGTCAGAAATGCCGGCAAGGTCTTTTCCATCGATGAGATCTATGAGCAGATCTGGAACGAGGAAGCGATTGGCGCGGACAATACCGTTGCCGTACACATCCGTCATATCCGTGAAAAGATCGAGATCAATCCGAGAGAGCCCCGCTATCTGAAGGTGGTCTGGGGTGTAGGCTATAAGATCGAAAAGCAGTAATCAGTCCTATGAAGCGCAGCATTTTTATCATCATACATATTCTGTCAGTCCTGCTGTTTGCGGCGGGACTGATTGTGCTGCATGATTACAGTGCCGTAGACTACGGTCTGACGTGGATCGAAAATCCGGTGTTTGAAGAATCGGTGCAGTTTTCGGGCATGGTCGCAAGCGATATCCACAACGTCAAGCGGCTCGCAGTCCTGAAAGCGGCATTTGAAGAAGACGGCAACTTCTCTGAGGATAAGATGATCATATCCGCGGCAACGCGGAACGGCAATATGGGGTATACCGTCGGAGACATGGTGGCGATGGCAGGCAGGTTCGGATACTCCATGGATGCGGAGACACACAGTATAAACGCGTATGGAGCCGGCAATGATGCCGCAAACTATGAGGTAAGGGTGACCTTTAAGGAGTACGATCCGTTTTACTTCGACAACATTGAACCCGGTCCTTCCCAGGGTGTGACCACGGTGAAGGATCTGAGCCTTGAGGTGCTGAAGGCACTGGCAGAGTACTACAACCTGAACGGGATCTACGGACAGGAGCTGACGAACTTCGTCTATAATATCAACTTTACTGACACTTCGGGAGAAGAACTGGCAGTCAGCAATACGAGGATGACGCCGATGGAGATCCGTGCTCTGGGCAAGTACATCTCCGTTAACAGCGAATTCAACGTGGATACGAACATCCAGCCGCAGCCGGAGGGTATCGTCGCGGTCAATAATACCCTGGAGTTTGATACCGCGGAAGAAGATGTCCTGAATATCGGTATTGATACTACGTTTATCTATAACGACCGTTATAAAGCGGCAGCAGACAGCTTCGAGGGTTCGGTAGGAAGAGTCCGCCGATGGCTGGCGATCCTTGTGGCAAGCGCGGTTATGAGCGTTGTGAGCCTGGTACCTGTGGTTCGCGGCACCGGTGACAAGCAGAGGCAGTACGCAATGGATCGGCTTCCGATCGAAAGCATGGTATTCCTTTTCGGACTGCTTTCCATCGTGGTCTACTACATCTTTAAACTGACCTTCTATAATACGGTCGAGATGGTGGCTGCGCAGCGGGATTGGGCATTCTGGAGGATGCTTGCCAGGTGGCTGATCATCTATACTTTCTGCGTCATTATCCTGAGCTCCGTCTGGAGAAGAGCTCGGGACGGGGGCGTCTTCCGCAATTCACTGGCACACGGCATCGTGGAAGCACTGACGGATGAGCAGAGCGGCTCTGCTGCCTGGAATGCGTTTAAGAGCTTTGCCGCGATCGTGCTGGTGAATTTCGCCGGCTGCTTCGGCATTCTCTGGTTTTACATGCACAGGCTCGAGCAGGGAAACTATTACATCGCGTTTATCCTGCTGGCGATCATTCTGGCTGCTGTAGACATTTTCATCTATACGCGGCTGTATAAGCATACAAAACAGCGTGCGTCCCTCAGAAAGGCAGTACACGCCATCTCCGAGGGCGAGACAGGCTACACCCTGCCTCTGGAAGAGTACTCCGGGAACGAGCTCGACCTTGCACAAAGTCTCAACAACATATCTGGCGGACTGGACCGTGCGATCCATGAGCAGGTTAAGGCGGAGCGCCTGAAAGCGGACCTGATCACCAATGTTTCCCACGATATCCGCACGCCGCTGACCTCCATCATCAACTATGTGGATCTGATCAAGAGGGAAGACATTGATAACGAAAAGATCCGGGAATACGTCGACGTTCTGGACAGGAAATCTGCGCGCCTGAAGAATCTGACGGAAGACCTGCTGGAAGCTTCCAAGGCAAGCTCCGGCAATGTAAAGCTGGAGATGGCGCGTCTTGATATGGTTGCCCTCGCGAGCCAGGCGGGCGGCGAATTTGAAGATAAGTTCTCGGCGCGCAGGCTGGAATTGGAGCTGAACACGCCTGAACAGCATGCGTATGTCCTGGCGGACGGAAGACATCTGTGGAGAGTGTTTGAAAATCTCTATAACAATGCCGCAAAGTATGCCCTGGAAGGCACCAGGGTCTACGCGGATGTGTACAGCCGTGACAACAATTATGTCTTTACAATCAAAAATGTCTCATCCGAAAAGCTGAATATAAGCCCGGATGAACTAACAGAACGTTTTGTCAGAGGTGATGAATCACGTTCAACGGAGGGTTCCGGACTGGGCTTGAGCATCGCAAAGAGCCTGACAAAGCTCATGGGCGGAGAACTGGTCATCGAGATCGACGGGGATCTGTATAAGGCAAGCGTCATCCTCCCGAAGCACGAAGAACCGGCAGAGACGACAGTCACGACCGGAACACTGGAGATAGAATAAATGCGAATCAGACATATCAAGGGAGCGGAAGAGGCCGTAGCGGCGGATCCGTTCGTGATACAGGAACCCGCAGCCCATAAGGGCGCATGGAACGAACAGGTATTTGGGCGTAAGGCGCCTTTGTACCTGGAAGTCGGCATGGGAATGGGTACGTTTATCCGCAGCCACAGTTTGCTTCATCCGGGGATCAACTACCTTGGATTTGAGATCAACACGACGGTACTTTATAAAGCGATGAAGCGCTATGAAAGCGAGCTTGCGGATCTGGGCAGGGAAGTAAAGCCGGAAGGCAGCAACCTGCGTTTTATCCGCAGCGATGCCCGTTTCCTGGCGGATTACTTCGATGCGGAGGAAGTGGACCGGATCTACCTGAACTTTTCGGATCCCTGGCCTAAGGATAAAAATGCCAATAAACGGCTGACATCTCCGGTGTTCCTGAAGCTCTATGACAAGATCCTCCGGAAGGACGGTATGATCGAGTTCAAGACAGACAATCGTGGACTGTTTGACTACTCCGTGGAGACACTGCCGGCCTCCGGATGGAAGATACAGGAGATCACCTACGACCTGCATAACGACCCGGTTATGAATGAAGGAAACATCATGACCGAGTATGAAGCCAAGTTTTCCGCAAAAGGAAATCCTATATTCAAGCTGATCGCCTGTAGATAACATAACGTTGAAAAAGCCTCGGATAAAAAGAAAAAAATTGTTGAAAATAATGTATTGACATCAGCCGATGTTTGCTGTATTATTATGGGCGTCGGTTGAGACAACGCACCTTTAGCTCAGTTGGTAGAGCACCTGACTCTTAATCAGGGTGTCCAGGGTTCGAGTCCCTGAAGGTGCAGAAGAGGGCCTGTTTTGACGCTTCGCGCGTTGGGGTGGGTTCTTTTATTTTGCGCGATAAGCTTAAGACGAAAGAACACGGAAGGAACAAGCTTGCTTGTATCCTGCCGTGTTCTTTTGGATTAGCAACGTTCACGAGGAAAAAAGTCACGCAACTTTCAGGAGCGGGACGATTTCCGAGTGGACGTGGCCGGAGCGCGGGAGTGCGAAGCACGGAGCGATCCGGGCTTATCGTGTATCACTTTATTATTTTCAATGAAAAAACAGAGCCGGCCATCAGGCCGGCTCTTCGTGACTCATTACAATCAGATCAGATACTCATCAATTCATATGAGACTCAGCTGCAGCTGCAAGCTGTGCCTTCTTCTCAGCAACCTTGGACTCTGCGCAGTCGTACTCCCAGTTCCAGGGATCCTTGCGGCAGACACCATCCGCGAACGGAACGAAGATGCTGATGATTCCAAAGACAGCCAGGAACCAGCAGTAGAACAGGAACGGCATAATGTTCGCAGAACTCATGTTGGCACCTTCTACGGTAGCATTGGTAAGAGAAGCACCGACCAGAAGCTGTGCGCCGTAAGGAATGATACCCTGAAGTACGCAGGCAAATACGTCAAGCAGGGAAGCCGTACGTCTCGGGTCTACCTTGTACTCCTTGGAGATATCATTCGCGATACCGCCGGCAACGATGATTGCAACGGTGTTGTTTGCGGTAGCAATATCACATGCGGAAACCAGGCCTGCAATACCGATCTGTGCGGACTTGTTGTCCTTCATGATGGTGGAGAACTTGTCGATCAGCCACTGGATA
>JAFTBX010000106.1 GCA_017455005.1 Lachnospiraceae bacterium
ATCAGGCCTTCCTTTACCATGGTCTCCTGGTTCAGCCTGATCAGGTGCTTGCCGTTTTCGATGCCCTTTTCAAAAGCGTCATAGCCCCAGGTCTCATAACCTGCGAGTGCGTATACCTGGCAGAGGGATGCGCCCATGATGCCGGTGCCGGCCATTACTACTTTATTCGGATTCATGCTCATGATAATTCTTTCCTTTCTGTATTTCTCAAACAATTCCGATGATTACATTTTGATCGTCATGATCTGACCCTGGCCGCCACCGATGCAAAGCGTGGCAAGACCGGTGTGCAGATCCCGCTTCTTCATTTCATAGAGAAGAGTTACCAGGATACGGGCTCCGGAACATCCGATCGGATGTCCGAGCGCGATTGCGCCGCCGTTCACATTAACCTTGTCCGGATCAATGCCCATCTCTCTTACAACAGCGACTGACTGGGACGCAAACGCTTCATTGATCTCAAAGAGGTCGATATCATCCACGGTCTGTCCGGTGATCTTAAATACCTTTTTCATAGCCTCGATCGGCGCAATGCCCATGATGCTCGGGTCAACGCCTGCGGTAGCATAACCTGTGATCTCAGCCATGTACTCAATGCCCAGCTCTTCCGCCTTTTCGAGGGACATGACGACGAGCGCTGCCGCACCGTCATTTAGACCGGATGCATTCGCTGCGGTAACAGTGCCTGTGCCGTCTTTCTTGAACGCCGGCTTCAGCTTCGCAACCTTCTCCATCGTTGTACCGAACTTGGGATACTCATCCGTATCAAAGATGATCGGATCACCTTTACGTTGCGGGACTTCTACCGGGATGATCTCATCCCTGAATCTTCCGCTGGAGACTGCAGCCTGTGCTTTCTGCTGGCTGCGTACGGAAAATTCGTCCTGCATTTCACGGGTGATGCCATACTGTTCGGCAACATTTTCAGCCGTTATGCCCATGTGATAATCATTGAATGCGTCCCATAGGCCGTCCTTGACCGCGATATCCACGATCTTGCCGTCGTTCATGCGTGCGCCCCAGCGTGCCGTGGGGATCGCATACGGTGCCGCGCTCATGTTTTCCGTGCCGCCGCAGACGATAATGTCGGCGTCCCCTGCCTTGATTGCAGACGCAGCCATGGCTACCGTCTTTAGTCCAGAGCCGCAGACGATGTTGATCGTCGTTGCAGGAACTTCCTTGGGAATGCCGGCGCCAAGGGATACCTGGCGCGCCACATTCTGGCCGGAACCTGCCTGGAGGACATTTCCGAAGTATACGTCATCTACGGATGCCGGATCGATGCCGGCGCGCTTTAAAGCTTCCTTCACAACAATGGAACCAAGCTTGGCTGCGCTTATGTTTTTCAGCGTCCCGCCGAAGGAACCGATCGCTGTACGGCAGGCGCTGGCAATTACTACTCTTTTCATAAAAACCTCACTATTACATCATGCTCGGCAGGAACAGTACCAGCTGCGGGAAGATCGTGCAGATCAGGATAACTGCCAGCATATAGAAAATATACGGGGTGCAGCAGCGGAACAGCTGCATCAGCTCTACTTTATCTCCAAGGACGCCCTTCATGGCGAAGACGATCATGCCGAACGGAGGTGTCAGCATACCGATACAGACGGCCATGACAAGGATGACGCCCCACCATACCGGATCCAGGCCGAGGCCGAGGATGACCGGCTGTACGATCGGTGTCGTCAGGAGAATGATGGAAGATCCGTCAAGGATACATCCGAGGATCAGAACGATCACAAGGAAGATCGTGATCAGGATCCAGCTCGGGATACTTAAGGAAAGGATCGTGCCGGATACCCAGGTGACCATGCCAGATACGGAAAGCAGTCTGGAGTACATCTGCGCCGTGATCAGGAGAAGCAGGATGCCTGCGCTGGACTTGCTGACATTGGTCATCATAGACAGAGTTTCCTTCGGCTTCATGGTGCGCTTGCAGAGCGCAATGATCAGTGCGCCAGCGCATCCGAGGCCGGCTGCCTCCGTCGGTGTGCAAAGTCCTCCCCAGATACCGCCGAGGACCAGAACTACAAGAACAAAAATCGGAACTGCCTTCAGGAGTACCCATGCGCCGGACTTGCCGTCGCTGACATCGTCAACATTGACCAGAGGCTTATGGTTCTCATCGAGACCGATCAGGTACGGCTTGCGCCAGCCCTGAATGATACATGCGGCGATGAAGATCGCTGCCATCACAATACCCGGAACTACGCCCGCGACAAACAGCTTGCCGATGGAAACCTCTGCGACGGTACCGTAAACAATGAAGAACAAACTGGGCGGAATGATCATGCCGAGAACGGATGATCCGCCGACGACACCTGCCGCGAAGTTCGGCTCATACTTGTACTTTTCCATCTGCGGTACCGCGACCTGGCTGAATACGGTTGCGGAAGCAATAGAAACGCCGGTAACCGCTGCGAAGATCGCGTTGCCGACAATGGTCGCTGCCGCAAGTCCGCCGGGAACTCTTCTCAGAAGTCTCTGCGCAGCGTCGAACAGGTCGCCCGCGGAGCCTGAGAATGCCATGATCGTACCCATCATCATAAACAGCGGTGCTACACAGTAGGTGTAAGTACGGATCGCGTTAAAACAGGTGGTTGCAATGATGGAAAGCGCGGAATTGAAGTTGTTGGTGCAAAGCCAGATTCCGATAAAACTTAAGAGTGTCAGGGAATAAGAAATGTGTACGCCTGCCAGAACGATGGCAAACAGTATCAGTACGGTGATCAGAGCGATCGTAACATTGGCTGTCATCTTATTTCTCCTCCTTCATATAAGCTGCCTTGCCTCCGCGGATCGTCAGAACCAGATTCCGGATCGCAGCGTAGAGGCTGAATACCGCGCCGAACAGCGCGCAGATGTAAAACGGTGCCAGAGGAAGAAGCATTCTCGCTTCATTATCAAACTGGCCGGAGGAGATCGCCTTTTTGGTCGGGTTGATCAGGGAATAACTCATCAGGGCGAATACGATAACACCGAGAACTGCTGCCAGCAGATCCATGGCGAACTTGCGGCTCGGGCTTCCGTTGGTATAAAATACCTCCGCTCTGGTATGTGCATTGTGATAGGTTACATAGGGAAGTCCCAGAAATACGCTGGCGATCAGGGAGTTGCGGGCCATGATGGAGGCGCCGACAACTGTGGAGTGAAAGAAAGTTCTTAAAACGACGTCCACAACGATCAGACACATCTGGAACATGATGATCAGGGCGCCGATGAAGCAGAGAAACTTTGCGAATGCTGCCAGGCCCTTGTCAATTTTTTTGATTGCTTCCATTGTTTAATCCTCTTTTTATGACTTCGATAATGATCTATTGTGTCAATATTGCTGTTATGAATCCTTGTTTTGAGCGTAAAACTGCCCTGCCGCTCCTACGAGACGGCAGGGCAGCGACCATACATATTTATTGATCTTACTGTTGTTTTATTCAGCTATTAATAATTGAATTCCCACTTACGCGGCTGCTCGTAACCGGCTTCGGAAAGAAGCTCCACGTAATGCTCCAGGATCTCAACGCCCTTGGAACCGAGCTCAGCTGCAGTGTCCGGAAGGTTCGGAAGCATATTGACCCATGCCGCCTTCTCTTCTTCGGTCATCTCGGTGATCTCCAGGCCGGCCTTCTCACACTCTTCATAAGCGTAAGCAGTGGTCTCTGCGGCATGCTCTGCCTGGACCTCTTCGAGTTCTGTTGCGACTTCTGTGATGATCTCCTGCACTTCTGCCGGAAGAGAATTCCACTTATCCAAGTTGGCAGTAAGGAGAACGCCGGAGTTGCAGCCGAGGCCGATATTGGTCATGTAACCGGTAACATCCTGGAACTTCGCCTTCAGTCCCCAGTAAGGAGCCTGGATCGTACCCTGGATCAGGCTGGTCTGCAGGCTGGTGTAAGCCTCGGTCATGTTAGCCTGAACCGGGATCGCACCGGTGCCTTCAAGCCACAGAAGGTTTCTTCCGGAGCCGCCGATCTTCTTTCCGTCAAGATCTGCTGCTGTTGTGATCGGGGAGCTTGAGAAGATCTCATAGCCCGGCTGGATCAGGATGCTCAGCAGCTTCTGGTTGAACTCGGTCTCGAGAGAATCAACCAGTTCCGGCTGATAATCTTTGAAAAGCTGTCTGGTAACATCGAGGCACATTTTGGTGTCTGCGCATGCGAACGGCAGGATGTAGCAGAAGTTATGCAGCGGGATCTCGCCTGCGGATGCTGCTACGAAGACTGCAACGAGGTCTACAAGGCCGTCGCGGCAGCCGCTGACGGTTTCGGAAGCGGAGACGACTGTGCCGTAAGCATCTGTCCAGTTGATCTCATAGTTGGTTCTTTCAGCGACACGCTTGGAAACTTCCGGCTTGAAGAAATCATCCAGTGACTCCATGTAGTCAAGGGTACGTGCGGAATGCGCGGAACCGATGGTGAGGTTGATGGTTTCTTTCTTTCCGTCAGCTGCCGGAGCTGCTGCTTCCGTGCCTGCTGCCGGTGCAGCGGTAGTTGATGACGCTGCGGAGGAACCTGAGCTGCCGCAGCCTGCAAGGCCGATAACCATTGCGCCTGCAAGAGCCATAGCCAGTGCGGATCTTGCTGCGGATGCAAAAAACTTCTTCATAAAGTGTATTCTCCTTCTGTATACAATGCGTTGATTACTGTCAGATCAGAACTTTACCTTATCCTTGCCCTTGGTGTGCAGAATCGCACGTGCCTCATCAGGTGAAGCCACCTCATAATCGAGTTCGTGCAGGATGCGGATAATCTTTTCCACCTGTCTTGCGTTGCTGGTTGTCATTTCACCGGGGGTGATGTAGAGGCTGTCTTCCATGCCGACTCGGACGTTTCCGCCGAGCAGGACGTTGAGTGTGCTGAAACGGAAGTTTCTTCTGCCGCTTGCTACCATGGAGAAATTCGCCTTGTCGCCGAAGAGCTTATCTACGTGCTCCTGGAAGTACATGATGTTCTCCGGTGTTGCCGGGATGCCGCCGAGGATGCCCGGAACAAACTGGAAATACAGGGGCTCCTTGATGAAACCGCTCTTGTAAAGATAATTGATGTTGTAAAGCTGGCCGAAGTCAAAGATCTCAAACTCCGGAACCGTTCCGGCTTCGTTCATGATCGTAAGGATCTTACGCATGTCATCGAAGGTGTTCTGGAAAACATTCTTTGCGGTTCCCTTCAGGAACGGGGTCTCCCAGTCATACATCTCTTTGCCTTCGATTCCCGGTGCCAGACCCTCTAAGTTAAAGTTCATGGAACCGCCGTTGAAGGAAGCGACTTCCGGCTGATACATCGGAATGACCGCTACACGTTCTTCAACGCTCATTCCGATGGCGCCGCCGGTCGTCACGCCGATGATCGCGTCGGTGTTTGCCTTGACTCTGGAAAGGGTTTCGCCCCAGACTTCCAGGGAAGAGGTCGGCTTGCCGTTATCATCGCGGCAATGGATGTGGACCATGGACGCTCCGGCATTTGCGGCATCGATCGCCGCCTGGGAAACTCCCATAACGCCGCGAGGCAGGTTTTCATTCATTGTGGGGGTATGGATCGCACCGGTCACTGCGCAGGTGACGATCACTTTCTTCTGCTTTGCCATTTTATCTGTTCTCTCTTTCATCTGGTCTGCAGTCAACAGGCCGGGATGACCGGCGGATACCGGATCCCGGCCCGCAGCTGCTATGGATGTTAGGAATACAAACTGTATCAGCGGAGCTGACCGTTCTTGATCATTTCCATTGCGACCTTGTGCTGGTTCTCCATGCGGATCGCGAACTCGCCTCTCTCGAAGTGGTAGTCCTCGGAACCGTCCGGATAGCTGTAGCGCTTGATGTCCTGATCCTGCGGATACAGGAAGCGGCCGCCGCATGCCATGATAACGGTCTTGGTGTTCGGGCAGATGTCCGGAGCAAGGTACTCAAGCTGTCTGGTAAGAACAGACGGATCGCCGGCGCAGTTAGCCCAGTTGTCATAGTGATCCGGGATCATGACCTTTGCCTTCAGGTTCTGAGCAACTCTGCAGCAGTCATACGGAGTCATCTTGTCGGTAGCACCCGGAGCGTTGAAGCCGAGGTCGAAGATGCAGACGTCGATGTCATGGCTGTTGCCGATTCCTACGTAGCCATCAGAGAACCAGGTGTCGCCCAGGAACATGATGTTGCCGCCGCTGGTCTTGAAAAGGTAGGAGCAGCAAGCGAGCTCGTAAGGAAGAACGTCCTCGTTCTTGGTGGTACGGATCGCGGTGTCGTCGAAGCACTGAAGAACTTCGATCTCGCAGCCCTTGCCCTGGATGGTCTCGCCGACCATTGCCATGTGGATACGCTCATCCGGTACCTTGAAGCCCTTCAGCTTCTGGCATGCCATCGGAGATGCGTAGAAGGTTGCGTCCGTGGTCTTAAGTGCAGCCTTGACTGCGTACAGATCGCAGTGATCCTGGTGCATATGGGTGATGAAGGAACCATCCAGATGCTTGAACTTCCAGGGATCGATGACCTGCGGGTTCAGGCGGAGCCAGTTGATGGAGTTTGCGCCGGCCTGCTTGCAGACGCCGCAGTTGCCGACTGCTTCGGTGTAAAGTGACGGTCCGCAGTACTGGTCGATCCAGTAGATGCCGCCTTCGTCAGTCTTCAGTACCCATGAGGGGCCGCCGCACCACCAGATCGCGACCTGTCCCTTCGGGACCTCGTAGTTTTCGATTTCATTGTTGAGGAATGTTCCCCACTCGGGGTAGCAGTCTTCCAGCCACTGTGCTCTGTCGATATCCTGATCTGCGGTTACGTAAGTTCCTGAAATAATACCTCTGCCATCATACTTTGGAATGTCGCTCATTTTTCTTTCCTCTCTTTTTCTGTATCCTTGTTTGAATTTGAATGGTTAAAGTGCGGCACCGGCTGTGCACTTGCCGGTACCTGATGTCAGTTTCTTTTGTTTTATTATCTGTTGTCTGACATCTGACGTAATGTTATCATCCACTCTTCATTTTGTCAATTGATTTTCTGAAAAATATTCAGCTTCGTGATAATTGACAAATAATTGACACATCTGTTGTACAAGATGCTGCAAATAAAAAACCGCAGCCTTTTTCAAGCTGCGGTTTAATGTTGATTTTTGTTGACTGTTGTCTGATATAGTTTTGCTTCGCTTTCCGTCACACGGGTCCGTGACCGATGATTCAATCACATGCAGGTATATCCGCCGTCTACAGGAACCATGATGCCGGTGACGTAACTGGAAGCGGGAGAGGCAAGGAATACTGCTGCCGTGTCAAGTTCTCCTTCATTTCCATAGCGCTCTGCAGGGATCATGGTCTTTGCGTTTGCCTGGAAGAAATCAGAATCAAGCGTTTCTTTGGTAAGCGGAGTGTAGAAATAGCCCGGACAGATCGCATTGACATTGATGCCTTTGGAAGACCACTCTGCCGCAAGCGCCCTGGTCAGGTTGACCACGCCGCCCTTTGCAGCATGATACGGTGCTGAGCCGGCGATTTTATTGCCGACAAGACCGTACATGGAAGCAATATTGATGATCCTTCCATACTTTGCCGGGAGCATTGCCTTCTTTGCAACCGCTCTTGCCACCTTGAAGCTGCCAAACAGATCGATCTGCATCTCATTATTAAACTGTGCATCCGTGATATCTTCCGCAGGTGCTACTGCTCCTGTGCCGGCGTTATTGATCAGGATGTCGATCCTGCCGAATGCATCAAGCACCTCATCAACAGCAGCATCGACTCTCCCGGTATCAGTGATATCACACTGAACTCCGATTGCCTTTACGCCATACTCCTTTGCGATCTCGGCAGCATTCTCATCACAAAGGTTCTTTCTTCTTGCCATCAGGACGATATTGCATCCCTGGTTTGCAAGGGCTTTCGCCATCTGAACGCCGAGTCCCGAGGAAGCGCCGGTGATCACCGCTACCTGTCCGCTGAGGTCAAAATAATTCTTTTTCATGGTTAGCTCCTTTCACTGCTATGGTTTATATCCTGTTATTTTTGCCAAAATAGAGTACCTTTGCCAGTTGGATAAACTTTCTGTCCCTGTTTCTTATCGCTTCTTCCGCTTTGTCTCCGGAATAATCATAGAAGCCTTTGCCGCTCTTTACGCCGAGCTCGCCCCGTTCGACCATAGCCTTCAGGGTGCTGCTTTCCGACTTTTCATCAGACAGGTCACGGAACAAATAAGCGGATATGTTATCAAAGGAATCAATGCCGCCCTGATCAACGATCCCGAACGGGCCCAAAGCCGCGTACCGGATCCCCATGCCGGCTTTCAGTACATTATCGATATCAGCTGCCGTCGCTGCGCCCATTTCGACGATATTCAGTGCTTCCCTGAGCATCGCAAACTGGATCCGGTTAACGATAAAACCGTTGATATCCGCCACGACGACCGGTCTCTTGCCGAGGCCTTTCACAAGTTCACGCATCTTTCTGATATTCTCTTCCGATGTCCGCGCACCGGCAATGATCTCACAAAGCGGGAGTAAATGCGGCGGATTAAGCCAATGCTGGCCCATGAACCGTTCCGGATATCTGCAGTCTGAAGCGATATCCGTAATATGAAGCCCGGAAGTATTCGATGCCAGCAAAGCCTCATCGGGAACGATTCGGGAGATCTCGCTGAAAAAGCCCTGTTTGACATCCAGCTGCTCCACCAGAGACTCCACAACTATGCAGCAGTCCGAAAAGCATTCCTTACTGGTCGTATAATGGATCTTTTCATGAACCGCATCCGACTGTTCTTTTGTGATCAGGCCCTCCCGGACCATTTCTTCCTGGTTGACCTGAATCAGATGCTTTCCCTTTTCAAGCCCGGATTCCGACCTGTTGTAGATCCAGGTCTCATACCCTGCAAGCGCATACACCTGTGCCAGGGACGCCCCCATAAAACCGGCACCTGCCATTACTGCCTTATTCTGATTCATCATCCTGAGCCTCCTTTCGATCATGCTGAGTGAAACTGCCTTATTACAGTGCGTGCAGCACTGCTCCCCGCATACCGGAATCCACCAGAGACGCATACCGTGTAAGGTAATCCGTACCCTGCCGTTTTTCCGGTGCCTTCCATGCAGCTTTCCGGCGTGCAAGTTCCACGTCGCTTACTTCCAGCCGGATCGAATAGTTTTCGATATCGATCACAATGCTGTCGCCTTCCTCGATCAGCGCAATCGGTCCTCCGACGGCCGCTTCCGGTGAGACATGGCCGATTGCCGCACCTCTTGTAGCGCCGGAAAATCTTCCGTCCGTGATCAGCGCCACGCTTGAACCAAGGCCGCTGCCGATGATTGCCGCGGTCGGATTCAGCATTTCACGCATACCGGGGCCGCCCTTCGGCCCCTCATACCGGATGACAACAACATCACCGGGATTGATCTCTCCCGCGTAGATCTTTTTGATGGCGTCTTCCTCGGAGTTAAAGACCCTGGCAGTTCCTTCGTGATAAAGCATTTCCGCTGCAACTGCGGAACGCTTCACAACACATCCGTCCGGCGCCAGGTTTCCTTTCAGTACCGCAATGCCGCCTGTCCGGCTGTACGCTTCCGACGCAGGCCGGATGACCTCCGGATTTTTATTGACAGCGCCTTCTATGTTCTCGCGGATCGTTTTCCCGGTGCAGGTCAGAAGGTCCGTATGCAGCAACCCTATGCTGTCGATCTCTTTCATCACCGCGCTGATCCCGCCCGCTGCATCCAGGTCTTCGATGAAATGATGGCCCGCCGGCGCAAGATGGCAAAGGTTTGGCGTTCTTTCGCTGATCTCATTTGCGGATGCGGGATCAAGAGCGATTCCCGCTTCCCGCGCGATCGCCGGAAGATGGAGCATACTGTTGGTGCTGCATCCGAGTGCCATATCCATGGTAAGGGCGTTTTCAAACGCTTCCTTCGTCATAATGTCCCTAGGGCGGATATCCTTTCGCAAAAGCTCCATGATCTGCATACCCGCCTGCTTTGCCATACGGATACGCTTCGAATGAACTGCCGGAACCGTGCCGTTTCCGGGCAGTCCCATGCCGAGGACCTCGGTCAGACAGTTCATGGAATTGGCGGTGAACATACCGGCACAGGATCCGCAGCCCGGGCAGGTGTTTTCTTCAAACTCCCTGAGCTTTTCGCCATCGATCTTTCCCGCATGAAACGCGCCTACCGCCTCGGAGACGTCAGAAAAGCCGACCTTTTCTCCGCCTACGACACCAGCCAGCATCGGCCCGCCGCTGATGAAGATCGTCGGAATATTCAGCCTGGCAGCCGCCATCAGAAGACCGGGAACATTTTTATCACAATTGGGGATCATGACCAGAGCGTCCAGACCGTGCGCGATCGTCATCGCCTCTGTGGAGTCAGCAATCAGATCCCTTGTCACCAGCGAATACTTCATACCCTTATGTCCCATGGCGATACCGTCACAGACCGCAATCGCAGGAAACATCACGGGATTGCCCCCGGCTTCCAGAACACCGGTCCGAACTGCCTGCGCGATCCTGTCCAGATGCATGTGACCCGGTACGATTTCGTTGTATGAGCAGACAATACCGATCAAAGGCTTTTGTATCTCATCGTCCGTCATACCCAATGCATGAAATAATGCTCTTTGCGGAGCACACGCTGCCCCCGATTTGACCAAATCACTTCTCATCGCAGTTCTCCTTTAATCTTTTGTATATATATGGTTTGCGCCAAGTTCATTCAGATGCCGATGGATGTGGAGCCCTAACAGTTCCTGTATCACAAGCTCCCCAAGGTATAAAATCCTGCAGCCTTTCAGCACATGTCCGCCGTAAGCCCCGTCCCTGTCCGCGATAACAGCATGAATATGCGGTTCACCGTCACAGATAAACCCGTCTACGGACACAACCTCCAGTGGGACGCCATCCTTGTGGTCAATGTATACGTCAATCGGATAATCCGTCGTAGAGATCTGGTGCAGTGCGGAACGATCAAATGTGGCAATCCCGCTGACAACGACTGCATTTTCCACATGATGCTCACTGATCAGTTTCTCAACACTTTCCAGGAGATCTTCTCCCTGTACCAGTTTCACGATAAATGTTCTTCCAACCTTCTCAGAAGTGAATGTTTCCATAATCATTTCTCCTATGTATGTTGTCTGACATAGAATTTATATAGCATGAATATATTACTTTGTCAATAACCGGCGCCGCAAAAAGGCGCAATAAAAAAACGGATGCTGTTCTCTCAGGAACAACATCCGTTGTGCAATCATCTTTATCAGCGCTGTCTGTTACTCTTTTCAGCTGTTAAGCGATCTCCAGCACCTTATAGTCCTTATCTTCGACAGCCTTCTTCAGGACATCGTCCGCGACATCGTCCTTCAGTGTCACGACAGCGGTTCCCGCCTCATGGCTGACCTTTGCTTCGGAAACGCCCTCCAGAGCTTCCAGTGCCTTCTTGACAGTTGCCTCGCAGTGACCGCACATCATACCTTCTACCTTCAGTGTCTTTGTTGCCATAGCTTCATTCTCCTTTGTATTATCTGCATTTGCTTCGTTTTTATCTGCATCGTCCGCCGCGCTTCCCTTTAAGAGACAGCCGGACGGTCCGACAGTGACTTTGTTTTTCATCGGCTTATCCTTCGACGGATCGTGTATCTTGAAAAGGTTGAGCCTGAGAGCGTTCGAGACGACGAAGAAGCTTGATAAGCTCATCGCCGCGGCGCCGAACATCGGGTTCATGCTCCATCCGAACAGCTTCACATAGCAGCCGGCCGCAAGCGGGATGCCGATGACGTTATAGAAGAACGCCCAGAACAGGTTCTCGTGAATGTTGGTCAGGGTCGCGCGGCTTAAGCGGATCGCCGCCGGCACATCGCTTAAACGGCTCTTCATGAGCACCACATCTGCCGCGTCGATCGCGACATCCGTGCCTGCGCCGATCGCCATGCCGATATCCGCACGGGTGAGTGCCGGAGCGTCGTTGATGCCGTCTCCGACCATGATGACCTTGCCGAACTCCTTGAGCTTACTGATGACCGCTTCCTTGCCGTCGGGAAGAACGCCTGCCACGACCTCGCTGACGCCGACCTGACGTCCGATGGCGTTGGCCGTGCGCTCGTTGTCACCGGTCAGCATGACGACGTGGATGCCCATATCTTTAAGCTGTTTTACAGCCTCCGGGCTCTCGGGCTTGATGACGTCCGCCACGGCAATGATGCCGAGGAGCTTACCGTCTGCCGCAAAGAGCAGTGGGGTCTTGCCGTCTCCTGCGAGGCGTTCCGCCTCCGCCTTCAGCGCATCGGATACGCCGACCAGGCTGCTGATGTACTTCTGGGATCCTCCGAGAACCTCTGTCCCGTTTAAAACGGCGCGCAGGCCGTTTCCGGGCAATGCCGAAAAATCCGTAACTTCCTCAGCCGTGATGCCTTTTTCACTGCCATACGCGGTGATCGCTCTCGCCAGCGGATGCTCCGACTTTGCTTCGAGCGCGTAGGCTGCGTTGATCAGCGCCGCCTCTGTCATACCCTCCGCAGGTATGATGTCCGTCACCTTCGGCTCGCCGCTGGTGATGGTGCCGGTCTTATCCATAACAACGATCTGGGATCTGCCGGTCTCCTCCAGGGAGGCTGCGGTCTTAAACATAACGCCGTTCTTCGCGCCCAGGCCGTTGCCGACCATGATCGCGACCGGCGTTGCAAGTCCCAGGGCGCATGGGCAGCTGATAACGAGTACAGATATACCTCTTGCAAGGGCATAACCGAAATCCTTGCCAAGGAGCATCCACACTGCGATCGTAACCAGAGCAATACCGATAACGACCGGTACAAAAACACCGGAG
>JAFTBX010000107.1 GCA_017455005.1 Lachnospiraceae bacterium
CAGGTCATGAGAAACATCATGCTTCTCACCCATAACCATAGCCTTGTCCAGACCTTCGATTCTTGCCTCATCCAGAGTAGAAGCGCCTCTCAGGAACTGCTGATAGCCCGGTACGTCGACATCCAGATGTGTGCAGTCTGCGCACAGACCGGTGTGCAGTCTTGCAGCGCAGCGCGGACCTAAGTCACGGCCGATATTGGTAGCGCCGAAAAGAACGACTTCCGGCTTTCTTGCCTTAACAGTGTCAACGATGACCTTGGTGTAACCGTCGGTGGTGTAGGTCTCAAGAAGCGGATGCTCGCAAACGATGATGCCGTCAGCACCGAAGCCTGCCAGTTCCTTTGCCTTCTCGCCGATGCCCTCGCCGCCAAGAAGAAGTCCGTACAGCTTGCAGCCCAGCTCATCAGCCAGTCTGCGTGCCTCGGAGATCAGCTCGAAGTCGGTCGGCATCAGATTGCCCTGACGCTGCTCACAGAATACCCATACATCCTTGAAAGCAGCTAAATCTTTGTTGTTATATTCAGACATAATTCAGAATCTCCTTTCATCGGATGATGTGCTTATCATCAAGAATCTTAGCGAGGGTCTTGCAGGTGTTCATATCTGCGCCCTCTAAGATCGTTCCGGCGCCCTTAAGAGGCGGTGTGAAGGAAACAAGAATATTGGTCGGTGAACCCTGCAGACCAATGGTCTCGGGATCGATCAGCGGCTCATCCTTCAGAGTGTTGTAATCATAAACGGTAAGCGGCTTCTGATAAGCCTCGAAGATGCCGTAGGTGCTCATGTAACGCGGCTGGTTGAGTTCCTTGACGCAGGTGATGAGGCACGGAGTCTTCATCTGGATCATCATGTAGCCATCCTCAAGCATACGCTTGACAGTGATGGTGTTGCCGTCCTTCTTGATGTCGCCGGCATAGGAGATCTGCGGGATGCCGAGCTTCTCAGCGATCTGCGGACCAACCTGAGCGGTATCACCATCGATAGCCTGACGGCCGCAGATGATGATGTCATCATCGTCAATGCCGAGGTGTACAAGACCTGCAGCGATGATCTGGGAGGTAGCATAGGTATCGGAACCACCGAACTCACGGCCGGAGATCAGAATACCCTCATCAATGCCCATAGCCATGATGGTACGAAGCATCTTCTCTGCTGGCGGCGGGCCCATGGTAACAACAACGGTCTTGCAGCCGTACTCATCCTTCAGAGCCAGAGCTGCCTCAACTGCATTGACATCATCAGGGTTGATGATGGTCAGCATGGAAGCACGATCCAGTGTTCCGTCCGGCTTGACCGCAACCTTACCGGAGGTATCGGGAACCTGTTTTACGCAAACTACAATTTTCATTCTACACTCCTCCTTACTTCAGATCCATCTTGCCGGAGATGACCATCTTCATGACTTCAGATGTTCCCTCGTAGATCTCAGTGATCTTCGCATCACGCATCATACGCTCTACCGGATACTCACGGCAGTAGCCGTAACCGCCGAGCAGCTGTACGCAGCCGCGGGTAACTTCATTTGCAGTCTCGGAAGCGAAAAGCTTAGCCATAGCTGCAAGATCTGAGTAATCCTCATGGTTGTCCTTTGCGATCGCTGCTCTCCAGGTAAGAAGACGAGCTGCATCGACCTTGGTCTGATACTCAGCAAGCTTGAACTGGGTGTTCTGGAATGCGCCGATCGGTCTGCCGAACTGAGTACGCTGCTTAACGTAAACCTTAGCCTCGTTGATAGCGCCCTGTGCAAGACCTACGGACTGTGCAGCGATACCGATACGGCCGCCGTTCAGAGCCATCATAGCGATCTTGAAGCCCTTGTTCTTCTGACCAAGGAGTCTGTCCTTCGGAACGCGAACTTCATCATAAGTAACGATACAGTTCTGAGCTGCACGGATACCCATACGCTTGATGTTGTCGCTGACGGTGATGCCCGGCATCTCCTTCAGGTCAACGATGAAAGCGGAAAGGCCCTTGGAGACCGGAACGCTTCTATCAGTGATTGCGAATACTACGCAGGTATCAGCAAAACCGGAGTTGGTCGTGAAGACCTTGGAACCGTTGATAACATAGCAGTCATCCTCTTCAACAGCGACAGTCTGTGCGCCCTGAACGTCGGAACCTGCGTTCGGCTCAGTCAGACCGAAGCAGCCGATCTTGGAGCCGTCAACCAGCGGGCGAAGGAACTTCTGCTTCTGCTCTTCGGTACCGAACTCGTTGATACAGGAGCAGCAAAGAGAAGTATGAACGGAAATGGTAATGCCGGTGGAACCATCCTGCTTGGAAACTTCTTCCATGCAGAGAGTGTAGGTCAGAACGTCGCCGCCTGCGCCGCCGTATTCCTTGGCATACGGAATGCCGAAGAATCCATATCTCTGCATCTTCTGGAGCAGTTCCATGTCATAAACCTCGGACTCGTCCATGTCGTGAGCGAGCGGCTTGATCTCTGTCTCTGCGAAACTGCGGAACAGTTCCTGAGCAAGCTCCTGCTCTTTGGTAAGTTTAAAATCCATAGTTACCTCCAAATCTTACATTAGTATAATTGAAGTGTTACTGATCCCCGGCTCCCGGAGACCGCCTTTTTAGCTATTGTTATCTTACTAACAAGCGCAATGATTGTCAACTGCTATCTTGCATGCAAATTATTTATTTTTTGAATTTTTTATGTACTTGGATTATTGACAACATCCACAGGCAAAACTTATAATTGATTTCAATACAGGACGATGCTCATCGTTCATTTTCGAAACTCCCCATACGCTGATCCGGCAGGTTCGCATGGGATGAAAGAGACCGGAGGAACATATGAAATTACAGGATTGCATTAACTTTCTTCTGACGAACGCGCAGAACACAGTTTTCACTTATTTCAAACATGAACTGCACGATCTGGATGTTACACCGATCCAGTACGCCACTCTCAAGTGTCTTTGGGAACAGGACGGCCAGATGCCGAGCCAGCTGGCAGAGACGCTTTGTCTTGATTCGTCCACGGTTACCGGGATCCTGAGCCGTCTCGAGGATAAGCGCCTTCTCACCAGGGATTTCAGTACGGAAGACCGCCGCAAGGTCATCGTTCATCTGACCGATGAGGGCAAGGCACTCGAGAAGCCCGTGAGTGATATCATCACCCGCCTCAATAACGAGGTGACGGCAGGCCTCTCAAAGGAAGACATGGATGTTTTCCATCACCATCTGAAGGTCATTACGGACAACGCCGCAGCGCTCAACCAGGCTACAGGCGAAAAACACTGAATCACATCATAAAGCACAAACACAGGGACGTACGCCCCTGTGTTTTTTGTGGATACCAAAAAGCAGGGGAGTAAACTCCCCTGCCTTTGTTATGCGTCTATTCGATTCTCAATTAGTCAAGAATCTCAGAAACAACGCCTGAACCTACGGTTCTGCCGCCCTCACGGATAGCGAAACGAAGTCCCTCTTCCATAGCGATCGGGTGGATCAGCTCAACCTTCATGGTGATGTGGTCGCCCGGCATGCACATCTGAACGCCTTCCGGAAGGTCGCACTGTCCGGTAACGTCAGTTGTTCTGAAGTAGAACTGCGGTCTGTAGTTTGTGAAGAACGGAGTATGACGTCCACCCTCTTCCTTGGTAAGGACGTAAACCTGGCCCTTGAAGATCTTGTGGCACTTAACAGTACCCGGCTTGCAGAGAACCTGGCCTCTCTCGATCTCGTCTCTGTTGATACCACGAAGCAGAGCACCGATGTTATCACCAGCCTGAGCCTCATCAAGAAGCTTACGGAACATCTCAATACCGGTAGCAACAGTCTTCTTGGTCTCTTCCTTGACACCGACGATCTCAAGCGGATCATTGAGGTGAAGGACACCACGCTCTACACGGCCGGTAGCAACGGTACCACGACCGGTGATGGTGAATACGTCCTCAACAGGCATAAGGAACGGCTTGTCGGTCTCACGCTGCGGATCCGGAATGTAAGAGTCAACAGCGTCCATAAGCTCCATAACCTTGTCCTGCCAAACCGGATCACCCTCAAGAGCCTTCAGAGCGGAACCTCTGATGACCGGGATGTCATCGCCCGGGAACTCGTACTCGTTCAGAAGCTCTCTGATCTCCATCTCAACGAGGTCAAGAAGCTCA
>JAFTBX010000108.1 GCA_017455005.1 Lachnospiraceae bacterium
ATTTTCAAACTCGTAGACATTGTCATCCGGCTGAAGGTTCACATACATCTCGATATCGTCGCAGTATTTCAGCTCCGGGATGCGTCCGAAGTAGGCGTTGAGACGCTTTTTCGCCTCTCCATTGAGGATCCCCATGAGCACATGCTCCCAGTAGTAGTCTTCCGTACCGGGCATCTCACAGTAGCGCTCCAGAACCGGCAGGAAATGGTCGCTGAATTCTCTCGAAAAGTACGCAGGACCATACATGTAGTCGCAGTCCCTGCCGCCAGCGTAGGTGTCTTTGATACGGCCCTTCTTGTCGTGGACCAGCACCCACTCGGAGGTCGGGCCGTCAGCGTGCTTTGCCGCATACCAGGCACCGCCTTCATAGGTATGATAGACGTTGTTCCTGATCCAGTTATCAGAGCTTAGGATATAGGCGTTTTTTCCCTTCAAAAAGTCATGCGCGACATGGATCGTAGCGATGTTGTTCTTGGTCAGATACTCCGGGTTATAGATAAGCTTTACGCCGTATTTATCCGTCAGATAATCGAACTTTTCCTTCATGTAGCCGACGACGATGGCGATGTCATGGACGCCCGCCTCGTGAAGCTGGCGGATCTGTCGTTCCACCATCGGCTCGCCGAAGACTTCAAGAAGCCCCTTCGGTGTCTCAAAGGTCAGCGGCACAAAACGGGAGCCGAAGCCCGCAGCCATGACCAGTGCGCACTCCACGCGGTACGGCTCCAGGAACGCTTCTCCTGCCTTCGTAAGGACACGGCCTTCCGCAGTCTCTTTGATGAGTCCCTGCGAAACGCTTTCCTTCAGGAGCGCATTGACCGAACCAAGCGCAAGCCCTGTGGTTTTGCACAGGGCTCGCTGGGAAATCTTATGATCTTGTTTAATGCTTCTGAGCAGTAATACCTGCCTGTTCATTGTTTCCTCTATTGCTGCTTAAATTCTGTTTCAGACGGTTCAGGCCTGTCCCTTTAGAACTTTCTTCCGGAACCGCCGTGCATGCTTCCGCCCATGCCGGAGCTTACGTGGCTCGATCCGCCGCCGTGGCCGCTGATTCCGCCCGGACGGCCGCCGCCAGTGCTCTGCGGGCGCGGGATCGGGATCGTCTTCGTGTAGCGGGTGAGCAGCTGTCCCTTATCGCCCTGTGTGATGACATAGGCCGCTGTCGCCTTATACGCCTGGTTGAAGCCCTGCGCGAGACGCTTTTCCGCTTCCATCGCGTACTTTTTCTTGACGCCGTTCACGGGCAGGATGCCGGAGACGGCGCTGACGATACCGGCGATCAGTACCTCGAAGATACTGATGCTCTTCTTCGGCTCCTCCTGCGGATAATAATAGTCTGTATTGCCCTGGGGGTCAACGTTATGCTGATCCTGCTGGATACCCTCGTTGTAGAGTGTCAGCACACCCTGGGCGTAGATCGCCGCTGCCTTCGCATACTGTCCCTGCTGCAGCGCGGAGATCATACCGCCTTCTAGGTCGTCATAGATATAGTCCATGCCGCGGTCGGTCACATAGCGGATCGCCATGCCGTGCGTATAGATGTAGACATCGTTTTCCCGGGCAATGCTGATGAGCAGGAGGGTTCCGTCCTTCTCGCTGCCGGTGCCGAGACCGCCTTTATAATAGAGAAGATCCGCAAGTTCCTCCGCGTCGGAACAGCCGCCGAGACCGTTCGACGTGACGACATTGACATCAAAGCCCGTCGCCTTGGAGACCTCTGCCAGGATGACCTCGAGCTGGTCTTTTTCCTGGGTGTTCATGAGCGCTCCGGCATCAAAAAGGTGTACGCCTGCGGCATGCAGCTCGCCGAGTTCGTCCGTCACGAGATCAGCATTAGATGAAATGTCCAGCGCATCCGCCGCTTCTCTTAAGTCCGCTGCAGGCGCCTGGCTTGTCACTCCGTCTGCCGCAAGCGCCGGGATCGCCATGGAGGCCATCACGATGCATGAAAGCAGGACTGCCAACAGTTTCTTACATCTGATCATAACCGTCCTCCTTCCTTAAGCCACAAAGCGGAACAACGCCAGAAGCGCGATGAACATCGGGATAAAGACCTTCAGGAACAGGAAGAGCAGGCTCCTCGAGTCCGTAGGCAGCTCGCCGACGGTCTTGCCCGTCTGACCGTTGATGGAGAAGTAATACAACTTGCCGTCATTGCCCTTATAGGTCAGCGTCCAGACAGGCATCAGCGCGTAGATATAGTTTTCGTTAGCTACGCTGGTCGCGGCTTTGGTCAGTTCCACGGAGTTGAAGCCCTCGGAAGCACTTTCCTTCAGGCGCTCCAGTGCGTAACTGTCGACCTCTTCACGGATCGACGGCGCGAGCTGTTCCTTGTCGATGTCCCGGACTTCGGCGATATAACCCTGGAGATATCCGGGGGAGAACTTCTTCATCTTATCGAGCTCGAAGGGCATAACGCTTTCGCACAGGACCTTGCTGGCCTTTGCAAGCGCGATCCTGGAGAGATCCTTGATCTCCATATCGCCTGCCTTATCGATCCGGTATACCTCGGTATCCACATGGCGCATACCGTTAAAATCCCGCTCCGTGGTGATATTTCCCTGACCCTCGACTACGCCGTGGATCTTGGCCTGATAGACCCAGTACGGGAAATACACGCCGCTGAAAAGCTCGATCTGATGGTCAGAGTAGAAATCCTTCGGTATATACTTATGTTGTTTTACCCAGTCCTTAAAAATGCCAAGTGCTTTTTCACGGTCGATGGCAAACGGCACGACATAGTCCGGGTTAAAGCTGCCGTCGAACTTATCCATGAGGACGATCGGGTTATGGCAGTAGTAACAGGACGTCGCCGCCGTCGTATCGTCTGTCACGATCTGCGCGCCGCAGGACGGGCAGTTATAGCGGCGCATCTTGGCCGGCTTGGAGCCGGACGCTGTCTGCGCTCCCTGCGAAGGATCCGCCGTCGTGAAGTCCATCGCGGACGCGCCGTTGGCAGGGCCCGCCGCAAAGGCTTCCGCTTCTTCGCCTTCGATCTCCTTCGCTTCTGCCTGCGCGGGCGCGAGGGCCGCGAGTTCGCTCTCGGTAAAGGCCGATCCGCAGTAATCACAGACGAACTTTTCTTTTTTGGCGTCCCAGGTCAGCGGTCCGTCGCAGTTGGGACACTTGTAAGTCAATACAGCCATTCGGTTTCACTCCTTTCCGGGTGTGATCTGAACTGTCGCTGTTCTTTCTTTTGAATGAAACGGCGGCGCGTCGTCTTAAAAGGATTCCGCGCCGCATGATAGATCAATACATTATGCTGCCGTCTGATTTCTGGCCGTCAGATCAGAACTGAGGCTTCGGAGTGCCGTCCTTCGGGCAGAAGTTGCCGTCGTTCCTGTTGCCGCACTTCGGGCAGTACCAGATGGCGCCCATCTTAGCGGGATCATCGCCTGCAGGTGCTTCCTGCGGAGCCTCTGCCGGTTGCTGGGGCTGCTGCGGAGCATAACCCTGCTGCGGTGCCTGCTGCGGCTGCTGTGCGTAACCACCCTGCGGCTGGCCGTAACCCTGCTGCGGTGCCTGCTGCGGCTGCTGGCCGTAGCCCTGCTGTGCCTGCATCTGCTGCCAGTTGACGTTGGAAGAGGTGCCCATAAATCCGTTTGCGGCACCCATACCTATGCCCATGCCCATGAAGGCCTGTCCTGCACCGCCCTCGTTGGAGCCTGCGTTCATGATGCCGGTTGCGATTGCGGACTGGTTGTAGCCCTCGCGGATGTTCGGGTCGGACATCATTGCACCCTGGTTCCTCATGTTGATGAGCTTCTGGCTCTCGTCGGTGTAGGTAATGCTTGCAACGCCGACATGGTCTACGACAAAGCCTCTTGCCTGGTTCCAGTCCTCATCAAGCGCACTCTGCATGTGCTTTGCAAGCTCCGGCGCCTTCGATGCAAGGAAAGAGATACGCTCGCCTTCCGCGGACATCTGGTTCAGCGCTGCGGAGAAGCCCTGCAGGAACTCTGCGATGTACTGGTCATTGATCTCATTGATGTCTACGTGGTCATCATTCTTCGGAATGACCTGTTCGTAGAACAGCAGCGGGTTAGTGACCTTGATGGAGTACTCGCCGTGCGCTCTGACAAAAAGCTCGGAGTTATAGAAGCTGTCGAAATAGTTCAGCGGACCCGGGGTACCGAACTTGATGCCCTTGATCTCCTGCAGGTTGATGAAATAGCATACCTGCTTCTGCGGGTTGGTGCCGCCGTACGCGATACGTCCGAAGACATCCTTCAAAGAATCGCCGAACTGTCCGTTGAAAAGTGAGGGTGCGGATGAATTATTGACCGTATAATATCCCTGCTCTGCAGTGTAGTCTACGACCTTACCGCCATCTACGAGGAACATGAACTGTCCCGGATAAACATGGATCACGGAACCGTTGGTAACGATATCCGTAGAACCCTTCTTGTTGCTGCCGTCTGTTCTGACCGGTACGCCCTTTGTAAACACGGTCTTATCACTCATGTCACTGGCCTCAAAGACCTCCTTCCACTGCTCACCAAGTCCCTGACCGACTGCAGTTGCTACTGCCTGAATAAGTCCCATTTTGATCCTCCTGCGATTAAAAACCACATATACACCGGCTGCTGCCGGATTACAACCTTTACCTATTCTAAGTATAAATCATTTTAGCTGATTGTGCATCCCTTTATTCTGCATGTCCATATCAACATGTTCAGGAAACAATTTACTCAATGCGACGTGGATTCATTTCCTTTATTAACCGTTGATTGCCGCCATGAGAGACGCGCGGAGCTCCTCATAGCCCGGCTTTCCGAGAAGCGCGAACATGTTCTTCTTGTAGCTTTCCACGCCCGGCTGGTTGAACGGGTTGACATCGAGGATATAGCCGCTGACGCCGCACGCGAACTCAAAGAAGTAGAAAAGCTCTCCAAGCGTCTTTGCGCTGTTATCCTTAATGCTGACCTTTAAGACCGGTACGCCGCCCGCGACGTGTGCGAGGATGGTTCCGTTCATGGCTGCCTTGTTGACGAAGTCCATGTTCTTGCCTGCAAGATAGTTCAGACCGTCCGTATCCACTGACGCTTCCTTGCAGATGATCTCCCTGCCGGTATCCCCGACCTCGATGACGGTCTCTAAGAGGATACGCTGTCCGTCCTGCAGATACTGTCCCATCGAATGAAGGTCGGTCGTAAGGTCTATGGATGCCGGGAAAATGCCCTTTCCGTCCTTACCTTCGGACTCGCCGTAAAGCTGCTTCCACCACTCTGCGATGTAATGCACGGAAGGCTCATAGTTTGCGAGTACTTCAACGCTCTTTCCCTTATTATATAATACGTTTCTTGCTGCCGCATACAGCATGGCTGGATTGTTCACAAAGCTTTCACGCATGCAGAGCTCTCTCATCTCCCTGAAGCCTTCGATGAGTGCGTCTGTATCACAGCCTGCTGCCGCGATCGGAAGGAGTCCTACTGCCGTCAGCACGGAGTAGCGTCCGCCGATATCATCCGGCACGACATAGGTCTCATAGCCTTCCTCGTCCGCGAGTGCTTTCAGAGCACCCCTTTTCTTATCGGTCGTTGCGTAGATACGCTTTGCAGCGCCTTCTCGACCATACTTCTGCTCCATTTTTTCCTTAAACAAACGGAACGCGATCGCAGGCTCTGTAGTGGTTCCGGACTTGGAGATGACGTTGACAGAAAAATCACTGTCGCCGATAACATCCAGCAGATCCGCCAGGTACTTCGTGCTGACAGAATTGCCCGCGAACAGGATCTTGGTCCCACCCATCAGCGTATAGAACGAATGGCACAGAAACTCAATGGCAGCTCTTGCGCCGAGATAGCTTCCGCCGATACCGATGACGACCAGATACTCCGAGTCGCTGCGGATCTTGGCCGCGGCCTTCTTGATCCTTCCGTACTCTTCCATGTCGATCTCAGCAGGGAGATCGACCCAGCCGACGAAATCATTGCCCGCGCCGCTTTTTTTCACCAGCTTTTCTCTTGCTGCCGCGGCTGCCGGCTCCATCGCCATCAGCTCTTCCTTCGTCATAAAACCTAATGCGTGACTGTAATCGAATACCAGATCCTTGCTCATACCTTATACCTCTCTAAAAAACTTACTGGACCCATGCGCCGTCTGCGCCGATCGTAAACGCTCCGATCTTCGTGTTAGTTGCAAGATGTCCATAGGTGCCTGTGCCGCTCTGCGGATAGAAGTAGTAGAACCTTCCGCCGATCTCATACCAGCCGGTAACCATGACGCCGCTTTCGTTAAAGTAGTACCTGTTGTCTCTCCAGGTATACCAGCCGCGGACCATGCTTCCCTGCAGATCGCCTTCCATCGTGTTGAGAAAATACCAGTTTCCGTTATCCTGGAGCCAACCGGTCTTCATAGCGCCGGTGCTCTTATCCATGTAGAACCAGACCCCGTATTTGTTCTGCTGCCATCCGGTCAGCATACGCCCCGCGCTGTCGAACATATACCACTTTTCATCGAGCTTCACCCAACCGTCGCGCGCGTATTGACCGTTCGGATAGCGGAAGTACATGTATCCGCCTTCATTGGTCCAGCCGGCAACATTGGCCGTACCGGTACCGTTCGGAAAAGCGTTGTTATCATAGACCGGCAGGCCTGAAGCGGATCCGCCGGATGCCCCGGTGCCGCCGTTATGTTCGTCTGCTGTCGTCTGTCCTGTACCGTCCGACACATGATTCTTATCAATGTAGACCCCTCCGGACTCGACCCACTCGGAGTTCTTTCCCTTTCCGTTCGGCGCAGGAACCGTTCTTACCTTGAAGGTATAATCACCTTCCCGCGTCATATAGGGGTAGAAGTTATATCTTGTTCCGTGATAGGCGTAGAGCTTTTTCACCGCGCTCGAGCCCCGGTAACAGATCACATCATAGTACCCGGAATCGTTCTCGTCCACAGTCCATGCGCCCATGCCCTGCTGGTCCGTCCAATAGACGTCACTCGGCTCTTCGTAGTGGCCGTTGACCGGATTGATCCTGAGCGTAACCTCAAGCGTATAGCCGGAGTCCCTGCGGTCCGCCGAGATAAACTCTCCCTTGTTGACACGGACGTTGTTGGAATTGTAGCTGGTATGGAAAAGCCAGATCGTATCATAACGGCTTCCCGAGGTCTCCTTGGGCGATGCCTGCAGATAAACGCGCATCCTGGGCTGATCGCCGACGCTTAAGTATCGGACCTCGTCGATCCACTCTGCGTCATCCAGATAGTAGTATTCATTGTCCGGCACCGAAACATAGGCCTCCGCGTTATCGGAGATCTCATCGCCGACACTTAAGTCGCTTAGATTGACATTGATCTTGACCGAAGAGATCGCCTTTGTATGCGTGGCCCATGCAAATGCAGGAACCGCCGTAAATCCGAGGATCATGGTCAGGCACAATATAAATGAAATCGTTTTTTTCATGGCATATACTCCCTCAGTTACTATTCTATGACAGTCCATGGGCATAGTCAATGTACGAAATCCTTACGGCCGTTGACATAACTATGTGCAGGCACATCTGTCACCTGCAGTCAAGATACCGAATAAACCGCCGGACCGCAGCCGAAGCATTCTTCCTGCTCTTTAATACAAGACCGATCTCTCTGAACTCCTGCGGTTCCAGGCTTTTTACAGCCACATGGTAAGACATCCGCCGTAAGACCAGCTTGGACATAATGCTGATTCCGAGTCCATGCTCGACCATGGAAAGGACGGCATTATCATCCCAGGTAGTATACCGTATGTTGGGCGTAAGGCCCCTGCGCTTAAAAATACTGCTGAACTCGGATCTGTCGCCCTTATCCAACATCATGAAAGGGTCTTCCAGCATCTCTTCGATCCTGACGGTCTGTTGTGAGGAAAGCGGGTGTCCCTCCGGCAGTACCGCTACGAGTTCGTCCTGTTCCAGCGGGATCGTTTCAAATTCAGGCCTTGTGGGCAGGCTCATGAAGCCACAGTCCACTCGTCCCTCCGCGATCCATTCCTCGATCTCAGAATAATCTCCGAGACGCAGCTCATAGTCGATGTTCGGATAGTCCTTCTGAAATGCTTCTATAATGTTGGGGATCCAGTGCGTCGCGGTACTGGATATCGTCCCGATGCGGATCAGTCCGGTACGGATGCCTTTCAGTTCATCGATCCCGTTTTGCAGTCTGCGGTAGTCCTCGCAGATCTGGCGGATATATGGGAGCAGTTCCACTCCGTCGGACGTAATCCGGACGCCGGAACGGTCCCGCTCAAGCAGCACGACGCCCCAGTCCTTTTCCAGATCCGCGATCATACGGCTGATTCCGGACTGACTGTAATTGAGGCTTTCCGCCGCCTTGGTAAAGCTTCCCTGTTCCAGCGTAGTAATCAGTGCGTTAAATTTCTGAATGTTGGTATCCATATCTATGAGTATCTATCATGTATAAGATGATATTTATTCGCTTTTCTCATTTTAGCACAGGTGGTAGAGTATCTCAAGAAGAAAGAATTAACACATACTTTGCCTTCTGGACAAATAGACATATACGCAGGGAGTAAGCATCATGAACCGTCATTTTCTTAAGTTTATCGCAGGGCTGCTGATCTTCGGATCCAACGGCATCGTCGCAAGCCATATCGGCATGCCAAGCTTCGAGATCGTTCTGCTCAGAACGTTTATCGGCAGCATTGCCATGTTCCTGATCTTTTTCCTCCGTGGGGGACGTCTGGAACTCAAAGCGATCAACAAAAAGCATCTGACGTACCTTTTTCTTTCGGGCGTTGCGCTTGGCGCCAGCTGGATCTTTCTTTATGAAGCCTACCGTGTATCCGGCGTAGGCACCTCCACACTGGTCTACTACTGCGGCCCGGTCCTTGTGATCGCGCTCGCACCGGTACTTTTCCATGAAAAGGCAGAGCCGTTCGTCTACGTTTGTCTGGCACTCGTTCTCTGCGGCATGGTCCTGACCAATCTCCGCCTGCTTGCCGGTGAAGGCATAAATCTCCATGGTTTGAAGCTTTCCTGCATGGCCGCTGTGATGTTCGCCGTCATGATGATCACCGGACGCCGTGCGGAAAGCATTACAGGTCTTAAGAAGTCCGCTCTGCAGATCTTCTTCAGCTTCCTTGCGGTCGCAGCGTTTGTTCTGCCCCGCTATGAACTGCAGATCCCCGCTTCCGGCGCTGAATGGTTCTGGGTACTTGTGATCGGCATCGTAAATACCGGTCTCGGCTGTTACTGCTACTTTTCGTCTCTTAACGAACTTCCGGTCCGCACCGTTTCGGTCACCGGATATCTGGAGCCTCTCACTGCAGTCGTTCTTTCCGCGTTGCTGCTTCATGAGGCCTTTGGTCTCGTAGAGGCCACCGGCGCTGCGCTGATCCTCGGCGGTGCCTGCATTATGGAATGCAGAAGCTGCCTGCAGCATCTTATGGCCGATACCAGGCGTCACGCGCTGCGCCCCGCTCTTTCCGTCAGGCGTATCCGTCTGAAGCGGGCGTAATGCCGCCGGTCGCCGGAGCTGACGGCACACGCTGCCTGTATCCTGACTTTTTATAATGAACTAAAATATACCCTGCTGTGCGCCCACCTTGCCACAACAGGGTATTTTATTTATGATCTGTTTTATTCCCTTGCCGTTTCGAACCGGCTTATCACTTATACAGTAAGAAGAAGGACATCGCTCTTCGGATGTATCCTGATCCTGATCCATTTCTTTGCCCCGGGAGTATGATATATCCTGATCAAGGACTGCATTGAACTATGGCATCACGGACCTTCGCGCGAAGGAATCAGAAAGATAAAAGTCCTAAGATATTAGAATGCAGCG
>JAFTBX010000109.1 GCA_017455005.1 Lachnospiraceae bacterium
ACGCCCGCGACATACTCATAACGCACTTTGCCCGGCACATGCTCCATGGAGTATACGTCCGCGACGCTCCGGTTCATGTCCCACTTGACATAGGATACGCGCCCCTGGTCAAGCACCTTTGCGATATTATTGAAAATGCTGTCGCGCACTTCCTTTCTTGAAAAGTCCAGTACCAGCTGGTTTCTTGCGTAGACCGGCGCCTTTCCGGGCACCTTTAACGCCCAGTCCGGATGCGCCCGGTAGAGGTCGCTGTCTTCGTTGACCATCTCCGGCTCGATCCAGATCCCGAACTTCAGTCCTTTTTCCTCGATGCGCCGGATCAGCTCACCCAAAGAACAACCGAGCTTTTCTTCATTGGGCGTCCAGTCTCCGAGCGCCCTGAGGTCGTCGTTCCTTTGGCCAAACCACCCGTCATCCATCACGACCATATCCATCCCGAGATCCTTTGCTTCCTCCGCCAGATGCACGATCGTTTCACCGTCAAAGTCAAAGTAAGCCGCTTCCCAGCTGTTGATCAGGACCGGGTGGGGCTTGCGTCCATAAGGGTCCCGGATGACATACGCTCTTAAAAAGTCATGAAAACGAAGGCTCAGGTCACGGAAGCCCTGCTTCGTATAGCTTAAGATGCACTCAGGTGCTTCCAGTTCCTCGCCCGGCATCAGCGGATAGGCAAGCTGTTCATCGTTCATGCCTATGAGAAAACGGGTCTGTTCAAACTGATCTTTTTCCGCTTCGCAAAGGAAGCTTCCGCTGAAGGAAAGAAGGCAGCCTGTCACGGCGCCGCTTTCTTCCGTGGCGTTATGGTCGGCCAGGATGACCGCCGGATTGTGCTGGTGACTGCTGGTTCCTCTCCTGCTGCCGATCGTAACGGCGGCATGCCCGACAGGGGTCCGTTCCCGCTGCATCTCGTAGGTATGACGCCCGTGGAAATGCACCAGGTCATAGGATCCCGAAAGGCTGTCGAGGCAGCAGCTCAAGGCCCTCCTGATCACGACCCGGTCCGCTCCCCCGTTGCGGATCTTCGCTGCGCGCGTGATGACATTTTCCGCTTCATAAACACTGTAGTAAAGCTCCACCTCCATGCCGCTTACTGCGTCCGCAAGGACAATCACCAGCGTCTGTACGTTTTCGACTGATGCCCTGCCGGATACGCCGTTATAGTCCGTCCTTTCGCCGCGGGCGGAAGGAAGTCGGTTGAGGCTGTACTTGCCGTCCCGGATCTCGTGCCTTAAATACCTTAAGTCACAGCTTACCGCGCCGTCCGCGTTTTCCATCTTGAAGGCGATTCCGCGGTAGTCTCCGGTGCCTTTAAAGGGATATTCCTGCGGCAGGGTGTCAAGCGAATAGGTCTTATCGAGGTGCTTTTCCGCAGGATTTCCGGAAAATCCCCGGTCGAGAAAAGTCAGCCGGTAGTCCATGTTCTGGTCTGTCCTGCTGCCATAATAAAGATGAAGCAGATAGCCCAGCTCATCCACCTTCATCTGATAGTCCGTGTCTTTTGTTTTTAACGTAAACAGTCCGTGTTCCGGATCGTAAACGACTGCCATAAACTTCCTCCGTATGATGTATTGGGGTGGTTCGGTTTTCGCCCTGCGGCATGCAGGACAGCCCTTATCCGGCGATCCAGCAGGCTGCTTCCCAGGGCGCAAGCGTCATACGCTCTGCGAATCCCTGTCCGCCGCCGTTTGTAAGGACAGGCTGTGCTCCGGAAAGCCCGTTTATGATTTCCTCAGGAATCTCGGAAAAGCTCAGCTCACGCGCTTCCCGGGAAAGGTTAACCGCCACAAGCGCGGTCCTGTCCCCGTCCGTCCGGAGATACGCAAATACCGCCGGATCATCCGCCAGAAGCAGTCGGAAGCTGCCGTAGACCAGAAGGTCTTTATAGGGGCTTACAGTCCTTAACCTGAGGAGCTTTCGATAGTAGTTAAGCACAGAGTCAGGATCCGCCTCTTCTGAGGCAGCATTGACCGCGGGATAATTCGGATTGACCGGCATCCAGGGCGTGCCCCCGGTAAAGCCGGCATTGGCCGTTTTGTCCCACTGCATAGGCGTACGGGCGTTATCCCTGCTCTTATATGCGATTGCGTCCAGAAGCTCCTCCGGCTCTCTTAAGCCGGACTCCGTAAGCTGCCGGTAGGCGCCGATCGATTCGATATCGTGATAGTCACCGATGCCCCTGAAGGGATAGTTCGTCATCCCCAGTTCCTCGCCCTGATAGAGATACGGCGTGCCTTCCATCAGGTAGAGAGCCGTCGCGATCGCCTTGGCACTTTGCGGCGTATTGTCTCCGAGGCGCGAAACCGCCCTCGGCTGGTCATGGTTGTTGAAATAAATCGAGTTCCATGCCGTCCCATGCAGTTCTTCCTGCCACCTTGCAAGGTTCTTTTTCAAAAGCGCAAGGTCCATAGGCTTATGTGCCCATTTATCCGTTTCGTTTCCGTCGAGATTGACATGCTCAAACTGGAAGATCATGTTCAGCTCGCCCCTGTCGGTGCCCGCGATGAGCCTTGCGCCCTCGGGATCCGTACCGCCGCACTCACCCACTGTCATTATATCATACCTCGACAGTACTTCGCGATTCATTTCCTGAAGATACGCATGAAGCTGCGGGCCGTTTGTGACCATATATCCCGCATCGCAGTACTGCCCGGTGCCGGCAGGCCCATCTGTGAAGGTCCCCGGCTTTGAGATCATGTTGATCACGTCCATCCGGAATCCGTCGATCCCCTTATCGAGCCAGAAGCGCATCAGGCTGTAGACTTCCTCCCGGACCTTCGGGTTGTCCCAGTTTAAGTCCGGCTGCTTTTTGGAAAAGCAATGCAGGTAATACTGCTCTGTCTTTTCGTCCCACTCCCAGGCGGAACCGCCGAAGGCGCTGCCCCAGTTGGTCGGCGCATGCCCGTCGACCGGGTCGCGCCATATATAATAATCTCTCTTTAAGCTGTCCCTCGAAGAACGGCTCTCCTGAAACCAGGCATGCTCGTCCGAGGTATGGTTGACGACCAGGTCCATCATTACCTTCAGGGAGCGCTTATGCGCCTCCGAAAGCAGGCAGTCGAAATCCGCCATCGTGCCGAATTCCGGCATGATCGCCCGGTAGTCTGAGATGTCGTATCCGTTGTCATCATTGGGGGAGGCATACACCGGCGCAAGCCACAGGACATTGACGCCCAGGCTTTTCAGATAGTCGAGTTTTTCCGTGATGCCGCGAAGATCGCCGACGCCGTCGTTATCCGAGTCATTAAAGGAACGCGGATAGATCTCGTATACGATGCTTTCCTTCCACCATGTTTTTTTCATGTCTTATTCCTCTTGGTGTTTAAATTGAGAAAGGGCCAATGCACATGAAAATGTTGCATTGACCCTCCTTTACTTTGATAAGTTTAATTCATAAGCCCGCATGGCTTCGCGCTTCGCGTACCTTTTTTCCTCATGTACATTGCCCTGTCCACTGCCATAGCATCTGTGCAGACAAGTCTGCCCATCTGCATGGCACTGTCCCGGAGCTTATACGCTCACTTACTTAACTGCACCGGATGTGACGCCCTCAACGATGTATCTCTGCAGGAAGATGTAGAGAATGAGGATCGGCAGCATTGCCAGGAGCAGCGCAGCCATGACCAGACCGATATCTGTGGAATAGGTGCCGTAGAAGATCTGTGTTGCGATCGGAATCGTGTAAAGTTCCTTCTTCGCAAGGACCAGGGACGGTAACAGATAGTCGTTCCAGAATGCCATGGCATCGATGATGGCGACAGTCGCGATCGTGGGCTTTAACAGCGGGAAGACGATCTTCCAGAATGTCTGCCAGCGGTTGCAGCCGTCGATCTTGGCCGCTTCTTCCAGGGCGATCGGTACGTTGGTGTTGATCGCGCCGTGGAACATGAAGGTTGCCATGGAAAGTGAGAATCCGACGTGCATGAAGATCAGCGTCGCTCTGTGGTTCAGTACGCCCAGGAGACCGCCGTAAAGGGATACGAGCGGGATCATCAGGACCTGGAACGGGATGACCATTGAAGCGATCATCAGGCCGAAGAGCGCGCCGCAGGCCTTCCACTTGTTACGTACGATAACGTAAGCGGTCATGGCCGAGAGCAGCAGCGTGAATGCGGTCGAAAGGATCGTGATGCATGCGGAGTTCGCGAAGGAACGCCAGAAGCTCATCTTGTTCATGGCGTTCGGGAAGTTCTGCATCGTAAAGCCGTGCGCGCCGACGAGTGCCAGCGGATCGGATGTGATGTCTGCTTTGACCTTGAACACGTTAATGATAACCAGCACGAACGGGAAGATGAAGCAGACAAACAGGACGAGCAGAAGAATGATCTTCAGGACGCCGATGATTTTTGCTTGGCGGGCAGCTTTTTCATTTAAAGTTTCCATTAAGCTGATACCTCCGCTTTCTTACCGATATAGACCTGCAGGACGCCGACGATCGCGCAGACGATGAAGAGCACGAGTGCCTCTGCCTGGCCGGTGCCGTAGTCCTTATAGGTAAATGCTGTGTTGTAAACGTGCATGGCCGCCATGACCGAGCTGTTGAACGGCTCGCCGTTGGTTAACGAAAGGTTGACATCGTAAACCATGAAGCAGCGGGTGATCGTCAGGAACAGGCACTGTACGAAAGAAGAAACCATCAGCGGCACGGAGATATGTACGATCGTCTGCATGTTGGTGCAGCCGTCGATTTTGGCCGCTTCGATGACGTCATTCGAAACGCTCATGAAGCCTGCTACGTAGATCAGCATCATGTAGCCGGCATACTGCCAGACGGATACGATGATCAGGCAGAGCATCGCGCCGTTGGTCGTCGCCAGCCATGAGGTGGAAAGAAAACCGATGGAAAGCGCATTGCCCAGAGATACGAATGCTCTGTTAAACACGAACTTCCAGATATAACCGAGAACGATACCGCCGATCAGGTTCGGAACGAAGAAACCGGCACGGAAGAAATTCTGTCCTTTGACGCCGCTCGTTACCAGGAATGCCAGGATAAATGCCACGACATTGACCAGGATGACGGAGATCACGGAGTAGATCGCGGTTCTTAAAAGCGCCTGCCAGAACGCGCCGTCCTTAAAGGTTGCCGCGTAGTTCGCAAGGCCTACGAAAGGCTTGCTCACCGATACGCCGTCCCAGCTCGTAAAGGTCAGATACAGACCGTAGATGAACGGAACGATAACGACCGCACAGAAGATAAAGGTCGTTACACCGGCGAACATCAGAAACTGCTTTGTCTTATAAGACATTGTGTTTGTGTTCATATAACCCCCACAACTCTCCTACTGCCCGGCCGGCCCGGTAAAGACCGGCCGGAATTTTAACCAAGTGTCTTATCAGTGCTCTACAGGGGTGGTTGATGACCAGTAGCTCTCAACTTCTGCTGCGAAGCCTGCGCGGTCGATCTGGCCTGCAAGGTACTTCTGCATGGAAGCACCGACCTTTGAATAGTGGTCATCCGGATCGTAGTTGTAGTTGTCGATCAGTTTGCCTGCGTCCGCATAGGACTTGACGGAGAAGGAAAGCGGATCAAGAGCGTCAGCACTGATGTTGGAGAATGCCGGAACCAGTGCGCAGCGCTCGGTCAGGAACTTGTTTCCTGCTTCGTCGTTTACAAGCCAGTTCAGGAAATCCTTCGCTGCCTGTACCTGCTCTGCGGAGATGTTGGAGGAAGAATCGATGAAGAAGTACTTGGAACCGCCGCCGACGAGCTTCTCGTTGGAACCGTCAGTAGTGTTCTGCGGAACAGGCATCATGCCCATCTTCTCAGAGGGCTCGAAGTCCTTGATCAGAGACCAGTCCCAGTTGCCGCCGAACATGAAAGCGATCTCGCCTTCAGCCAGCTTCTGCTCGGAAACTTCACGCTCTGCAGCTACCGGCTGTCCTGCCGCGTAGTTGTACTTCATGAGGACATCGAAGGTATCCATCATATCGTTGAACTTCTGGTTGTTAGCCAGGTCAGCGGTACCTGCGTACAGGGACTGGATGAATGCTTCCGGATCATCCTGCTCTTCGTAGATCTCCTGGAAGTAGTGAGCTGCCAGAGACCAGTCTTCTTTCATGATGCCGACAGGAGCTTCCATGCCGCCTGCTACGAGTTCATCGAGGAGAGCGGTGAATGCGTCCAGTGTCTTGTAATCATCCGGGTTGAACTCCTTGCCGGTGATTGCTTCGATCGCGCTTGCGTTGTACATCACGCCACGTGCCTCGATACAAACCGGGAAGCCCTTGACCTGACCGTCAACGCTGATCGCGTAGTCGGTGTTCTTGACCCAGTCCTGATCGGAAAGATCCAGTGCGTGCTCCGGTCCCAGAGAGTAAACGTCCTTCGCGTCGACCATGGAGATGGTGTAAGGATCGTTTGCAGCGTACTTGGTAGCCATATGAGCCGCAACGGTGTCGTTGGAGTAGTAAACTTCAACATTGACTCCCTTCTCCTTGGAGTATTCCTCAGCCAGTTCTACGAACGCGTCCTGGATCTCACTCTTGGAGTTGAAAATCGTGATCGCTGTGCCGCCGCCTGAAGATGAACCCGATCCTGAGCCGGTATCAGCGGATGATCCGCCGCAGGCTGCAAGTGAAAGAACCATCGCTGCGGTCAGCGCGATTGAAAGGAACTTCTTTTTCATATACTTAGTCCTCCTAAGATAAAAATATATACTCGAAACGACTCAAAAAAAAATACCATAAAAATGCATAGTATGAGCGCTTCTTTACATCGTTTCAATACTACCATTCCATGTGTAGAGTGTCAATGATTTGACGCTCTTATACTATGCGGTTTGTTTATAATCAATTATATTTCAGATGTAAAATTGTGCATTATTATTGCTTCTCAGCCATTACGCGGGACAATTATCCAATAATTGTTATTGCAGGTGCTTTCACGTTCATTCTTTCGCAAGGATCCACGTATCCGCGGCGCTTGCATTTGCCCGAAGCATCTGTTAGACTCATTCATATCAATTGAAAGCACGGAGAAATACGCTGCAATGCTTGATAAAGTCTTTAAAAGCAACAACCCGTTCTGGCAGTCCATGGGAACTGTCTATGACGTTTTTATCGTTAATACCCTTTGGCTTCTCTGCTGTATCCCGGTGTTTACGATCGGGCCTGCCACAACTGCCGCATACTATGCCCTGATCCAGCGGCTGCTCGGTGAAGGAAGCGCGGTACATAAGGACTTTATCTCCTCTTTCAAGCGCAACTTTAAGCAAGGAACAGTACTCGGGCTGATCCTTACGTTCATCGGTGCCTTCCTCGCGGTCGACATTTACATGTGCCGCCGTGCCGGCACCGGTATCTTCAGTTTCTTCATGTTCTTTTTCATCGCGGTCTTTATCTTCTGGGCCTTTGTAACGCTTTACGCGTTCCCGCTGCTTGCGAAGTTTGACCGCACGAACAGGGATATCCTGATCTGGGCGTTCACGCTCTCGATCAAAAACCTGCCTATGACGCTGATGATGCTCTTTGTTTTCGTCGCTGCCATCTGGATGTGTCACATCATCCCCGGCCTGATCTTCATCATGTTCGGCGCCTCCATGCAGTTTTGTGCCACGGTGCTGACATCCATCTTCAAACCCTGGCTCCCGAAGCCTGAAACGGATGCTTTTGAGGAAGAAGTGGAACGGCTGATGGCGGAGTCCGGCATGGGAGCAACAGGCACATATATGGGTAAGGAAGCTGCCGACAGCACCGATCTGTCAGACTTCGGGATGAGTGACGATGAGATGCGCATGTACGGGATCAGCCCCGAGGAAGCCGCGCTCCTGATGGATGACACGCATGAGGGTGAAAATGCCGGCACGGAGGCTGAAAATGAACACTGATACCGGTAAAAAAAATAACCGGCAGGCTGATCAGGAGGAGTCGGTCTTTCGGCAGGAAATCCGCCGGGATATCGAAACTTTCCGCAGACTTGACGGCAAAAGACGTCTGCGTTTTATCTGGGACTATTACCGGTTCAAGATCCTCGGCGCGCTTACGATCCTCTTATGTCTTGTCCTTGCCGCCAATATCCTCTGGCAGGGTCAGAAACCATGCCGCTTAAGGGTCTGCGTGGTGCTCAACAACGACCGGTACTGCACGGACTGGTTCGATACTTTCCGTAAGAGCCTTCAGTCCGACGGGAACAAAGCTGCCGTGGAGGTCAATGAAGACCAGCCTTTTGATTATGACAACAGCTATTATTACATGCATGAGCTTGAGGTCATGACGACCGTCTCCTCCCGGCGCATGGACGCCGCCTTGTGCGGGCCTGACATGTACAGCTATCTTCTCTCCATCAATGCCTGCGCGCCGCTTGACCGAACCCTTCCGGCAGAAAATTTCGACCGGTGGCAGAAAGCGGGGCTTCCTGTGCGCGGCACCGCCGGTCTCATCATCCGTGAGGACGGCACAACAGACAACAGCAGCGCGACGGAAGGCTGGTTTGCGCTTGATATCTCCGACACTGCCTTCGGGCAGCGCTACAACACCGATCAGGTACTTTCCGACGGAGAGGACCCTGCGCCGCTCTATTTCATCATCATTTCCAACACGGAACATACGGACGACTGCGTGGAGCTCGCGGAAGCGCTTGTGGACTGAACGATCAAGACAGATACGTTGTTAAATGAGCGCTGTTTCAGAAGCGTGCGACTATGACGCGAGCATGGCCGGCGATGTTCAAGCTGTGAAGAATGCTCGTACTGACCGATCCTCCGGCCCCCGCAGGGGGGGGAACGTGAGGGCGGTCATAGAGCAGGCGAACAGTTGAACGAGCCGCCCGCGAAGCGTCATACCGAAGCAACGTTCTGAAATTGCGCTCTTTCTGAATCCTTAGATTATTACGGAGTATAATATATGTCATTTACAGCTTCCGGCGCTGCGGCGCACTATGAAAAAGCATACGCGGCCGGCCTGAAACAGGGCGGCGCACCCGCTGTCCTGACGGATATCCTGGCGGCGGACAATGTCTCCTATCCCGCTCAGTATCCGCTCGGCGTCATGCAGATCCCGCTCGAACAGGTTGCCGGCACTTACACGAAGAGCCGCAGCGATTCATTCAGCTCCGGGTTTTATCCGAAGATGGAGGAAGGCTCTGAGTTCGCCGACAAATGGAAGGCGCTCTGCCGTGCCCACCTTGAGGAAGGCATTCACACGCCGGTCAAGGCATATGAATACATGAACCTCTACTATATCGTTGAGGGCAACAAACGCGTCAGCGTCCTCAAGTACTTCGACGCGGACTCGATCGCCGCGGATGTGACCCGCATTATGCCGCCGATCGCCGATACGGAGGCTGTCCGGGTCAATTATGAGTATATAGATTTCTTCCATCAGACCGGCATCAACTATATCTATTTCCGCACCCAGGGCTGTTTCCACCGCCTGATGCGTCTTGTCGGAAAGTCCTTCTATGAAACATGGTCGGATGACGACCGCGCGGATTTCAATTCCGTGTACACGAGATTCCGTACGGAACTAGAACACGAGACCGGCCACTGCTCCTACATCGAAGCGAGCACCGCTTTTCTGACATTTCTCGCTCTTTATGATTACGCGGAACTGAAAAACATGTCAGTGACGGATCTGCGGGATCTCGTCCTGAAGTCAGTGTCCGCGCTTGAGCTCGCTATTTCAGGCGAGCAGGCAAGCATCCGGCTCGACCCCTCGGAAGCGAAAGCAGGCTTCCTGCAGGCCCTGATCCCCGTATCCAGGCCGTCACTGCATTTAAGGGCCGCTTTTTTGCAGCATAAGTCACCGGAGGAATCCGGATGGAGCCGGAGCCACGAGCGCGCAAGGCTCCATCTGCAGAAGGTGTTCGGCAACGAGATCAGTACTTTTTCGAGATCCGGCATCGGACCGGATGAGATCGGAGACGCTGTAAAAGAAGCCGTCAGCGACGGGACCGACCTGATTTTCACGACCTCTTCCGTTTTCCTGAAGGAAAGCATCCGCTCCGCGCTTGAGTACCCGACTGTAAAGATACTGAACTGCTCTCTCAACAAACCCCAGAAGGCGGTCCGTACATACTACGCCCGTATGTATGAAGTCAAGTTCCTGATGGGCGCGATCGCAGCGACGCTTGCGGAAAACCACCGGCTCGGCTTCATCGCCGATTTCCCGATCTACGGCACGATCGCAGGCATTAACGCGTTCGCGCTCGGGGCACAGATGATCGATCCCAAAGTAAAGGTCTATCTCAACTGGTCCTGCATCGAGGGCGTGGATCTCAACGCCTTTCTCTGGGAAAATGAGATCTCCGTCATCTGCGGCAAGGACTCGGAACTCGGTACCCAGGATCACCGCTACGGTCTCTACCGCATCTCCGAAGGCAGCCTTTGGAACATCGCGGTACCGGTCTGGAACTGGTCCGTCTTTTATGAAAAGATCATCCGCTCCGTCCTGGACGGCACCTGGAAGTCAGATGAACCGAAGGGCAGCACACAGGGTATCAATTACTGGTGGGGCATGTCATCGGGGATCGTCAACCTGATCTACTCGCGCAGGCTTCCGACCGGCACGCTGCGCCTCGTCCGTTCCCTCAGGGACGCTGTCGCCGCCGGTACGCTTCATCCCTTCAGCGGTCCTCTTCTCTCGCAGGACGGCCGCGTCAGGAAAGGCGTATCCGAGACGCTCTCTCCCGAGGAGATCATCGGCATAGACTGGCTCGCGGACAATGTCATCGGATCCATACCCGAGGCGTCCGAGCTGGATCCTGAGGCAAGGCTGCTCGCGGACTATCAGAGCGTCCGCACAGGGGAGACGATCCTATGAAGATCCTGACGATCGCAGATACCGAGTCTTCCATGCTCTGGGACTTTTATCAGAGTCATTACCTTGAGGACATCGATCTGATCCTTTCCGCGGGCGACCTGGATCCGGACTATCTTTCGTTCCTCGTCACACTCGGACACGCGCCGGTACTCTATGTGCCCGGCAACCATGACAGCGTCTATGACCGGCGTCCGCCCTCCGGCTGCATCAACATTGACGGAAAGCTCTATGTTCATGAAGGGCTGCGGATCCTGGGGCTTGGCGGCAGCATGGCATATAACGGCGGAACCAATCAATATACCGAGGCAGAGATGCGCCGGCGGGCCCTGAAGATGTTCTTTCCCATCCGAAGGTATCGTGGTTTTGACATCCTGCTCACGCACGCGCCGGCCAAAGGCTTCCACGATCTTCCGGACACCGCGCACCGGGGCTTTGAGATCTTCAACACGCTGATCGATCGCTGGCAGCCGGCCTGGCATATCCACGGGCATATCCATAACACCTACGGTTCCGCTTTCGTGCGGGAAGAAAAGCGCGGCAACACGACGGTCATCAATGCGTGTGAGAAGCATATAATAGAGATTCAATAACAGCAAAACTGTGTCCTTCACAGTTAACCATATATACGTCCCTGTTTTTTGGTTACTTGTGACATTGTCCTCTCCCATCTTTCGCTTTAAAATTAAGACAAGTTTATTTTTAAAGAGAGGAGTCTGTTATGGCTAATTTATCCCTGAAGCATATCGAAAAGCTCTATCCCAACGGCTTCCATGCTGTTCATGATTTCAACCTTGAGATCGAAGATAAGGAGTTCATCATTTTCGTAGGTCCGTCCGGCTGCGGTAAGTCCACTACCCTTCGTATGATCGCCGGCCTGGAGTCCATTTCCGACGGTGAGTTCCGTATCGACGGCAAGCTGATGAACAATGTCGAGCCGAAGGACAGAGATATCGCCATGGTCTTCCAGAACTATGCGCTTTATCCGCATATGACCGTATACGACAACATGGCATTCAGCCTGAAGCTCCGCAACGTTCCGAAGGATGAGATCGATAAGAAGGTCCGTGAAGCAGCCAAAATCCTCGACCTTGAGAAGCTCCTTGACCGTAAGCCGAACGCTCTTTCCGGCGGTCAGAGACAGCGTGTCGCCATGGGCCGTGCGATCGTCCGTAACCCGAAGGTATTCCTGATGGATGAGCCGCTGTCCAACCTCGACGCGAAGCTCCGTGTCCAGATGAGACTCGAGATCTCCAAGATCCACCAGAAGCTCGGCGCGACCATCATTTACGTCACCCACGACCAGACCGAGGCTATGACTCTCGGTACCAGGATCGTTGTCATGAAGGACGGCGTCGTTCAGCAGATCGACACCCCGACCAACCTGTACAACAAGCCCGGCAACCTCTTCGTCGCCGGCTTCATCGGCTCACCGCAGATGAACTTCTTCGACGCGATCTGCAACGTTAACGGCAATGATGTCGAACTTCAGATCGGCGAGAGCCATTTCCCGCTTCCGGCAGCTAAGGCTCAGAAGCTTATTGAGGGCGGCTACGCCGGCAAGACCGTCGTTCTCGGCATCCGTCCCGAGGATGTTCACGAGGCTACCGAAGCTGACAGAGCAGGCGGCAAGACCATCCCCTGCACCATCAAGTTCTACGAGCTGCTCGGCGCTGAAGTATATCTGTACTTCGACCTTGAGGGCATGCAGATGACCGCGCGTACCTCCGCAAACACCGCGCTTCGCACCGGTTCTCCGGCAGAGTTCTCACTCGACATGAACAAGGTCCATGTCTTTGATAAGGAGACCAAGAACACGATCACGAACTGATCACCCGGCCGGATCTCTCCTCTTCCGCCCTTTCCATAAGCGGCCCCGTGAGAGATCAAAGCGCAGACCACCTCTTATGGGTATCTGCGGTTTAATGAAGTAGGAAAGACTGCTGAAATGTGATATAATCCATTTCAGCAGTTTTTAATTTTGGTGATTGGTTTTGGAGATCACATATGGATAACGGCACAAAAAAAGAACAGCTCCTTCAGGAGCTGAACCGCATAACTGGGCTTGAACTTGTTCTTGCCGGCGCAAAGGAGATGCAGAACGCTGAAGGCACGGACTGCCAGGCTGCTAACGATGAGGGGATCATTGAAAGGCTTACGCTCCTTCTTGACGCATACCGCCGCACGGGAACCCGCGAAGACGCCATGATCCGCTGGATCACCGGATCTGTATCCGCGGAAGACTTCCGCGTCCTTGCCGACCGCTTTCACCTGGATCCCGAAATGCCGCTCGTACTATACTATATCGAACTGGACAAGGCCGTGGATGACGTACAGCAGGCGACGCGCGTCCTTAAGCAGATGCTGGCTGACCGGAAAGGGCTGATGGTACTGCGCCTGCATGAAACAGCGGCCTGTATCCTGGAACCGGCCAAAAAGCTGGTCAACGCCAAAACAGCGCCTGAGGATCCGGTACGGCAGACGGCTGAGAGTATCTTAAGTGTGCTCAACACAGAGCTTTTTCTTAACGCCCGCATTGCGTGCAGCGGCATCATACGAAACGTCTTCGGGCTGCCCGAAGCCTATGGCGACGCTGCCCGCGCCATGCAGATCGGCCGTATCTTCCAGCCTGACCGGCGCATCGATATGGCAGACGACATCGGTGAAAACCGCCTCATGTATGAGCTCTCTCCGGAAGTACTGAAAGCATATCTCGAGGAGACCCTCGGAGAAGCCTTCTCCGCCAAAACCGGAGAACTGACGGAAGCGGCAGCCCGCGTCTTCGAAAGCGATTACCTTACCGCCGCGAACTGTTTTCTTGAAAACGACCTCAATATTGCCGAAACCTCCAGGGCGCTGCACTATCACCGCAACACCCTGATCTACAGGATCGAACAGATCCACAGCGCGGCCGGCCTCGATATACGGCGCTTTGAAGACGCCATGCGCTACCGGCTCTGCGCCATCGCCCTCTGCGCCCTGCATCAGGGATAAACGTACATTTAACTTCATCGAAAAAGGACAGCACTGTGGTCCTACTTGGGGGTAGCATATCACTGTGTCTGTCCTTTTTCATTATCACATTTTCTTGAGCCAGTAGAATCCGTATGCCGGCATCGGAACTTCCGTCGCCTGTACGATCTTGCCTGTGACAAGATCCTGGTAGTTGCCGTCATCTTCATGGAGATAGGCAACGCAGTCACGCTCGGAGAAATTGAAGATACCGAAGAACTTGTCTCCCTCATAGTATCTGCCGATGCAAAGTACCGCGTTGTTGCCGGTATCCGCTGTCCACATATCGGCATTGGTCATGAAGACCTTTTCGAGCTTGCGGATCTCTTCCAGCTTTTTAAGCCCTTCGAACAGCTTTCCTTCTACCGCAGAGCCGTCGTACCTTTTCTCTGCCAGATCCCATTTCATCACGCCGCGGTGCAGGTATCTCGAATCGTCCTTTTTGAGCGGATCCTCCTTGTAGCTGTAGTCGTTGACCTGTCCGATCTCGTCTCCGCTGTAAAGAACAGGGATGCCGGACTGCGTCAGCATGTAGGCGTGCAGCATCAGGTCTTCCCTGACAGCAAGTTCCATCGCCGCCTCATTTCCTTCATAACCGGCCTTCTCCACGCCGCACATCGATGCCGTCGTGCCGCAGAAACGCGCATCCATCGTCACCGGGTCGTCGTTATAAAGCTCGCCGCGGCTGTTGCTGCTGCCGGCAAGACCGCGGAAATAGTCATTTAAGTACTTCTTGTGCGGCACTTCCTCCTGGCCGTACTCACGAAGCGTCGCGTAATCAAGGCCCCAGCCGATGTCGTCATGGCAGCGGAGGTAGTTGAGGAAGACATACTCCTTAGGAAGGCGGCTTACAATATCCAGCTGCTTTTTCAGAAGACGGGTGTCCCTCGTCGCGACCGTATGCCAGGTCGTTGCCATCGTCGTCACATTATAGAGCATATGGCACTCGGGCTTATCGACCGTTCCGAAGTACGGAACGACCTTGGCAGGCTCCATGACGACTTCGCCCAACAGCAAAATAGACGGGCAGACGATCTCCCCGATGATGCGCATCATGCGGACGATCGTGTGCACGCGGCGAAGGTTGCGGCAGGAAGTCCCCAGTTCCTTCCAGATATACGGGACCGCGTCCAGACGGAAGATATCGATGCCCTGGTTCGCAAGGTACAGGAGGTTATAGACCATCTCGTTGAACACCCTGGGATTGCCGTAGTTCAGGTCCCACTGGTAGGGATAGAAGGTGGTCATGACATAGTGGTTGCAGTCCGGAAACCAGGTGAAATTGCCCGGCGCCGTTGTCGGAAATACCTGCGGAACGGTCCGCTCGAACTGCTCCGGGATCGTGTAGCTGTCGAAGAAGAAATAGCGGCTCATGTACTCGCCTTCACCGGCGCGCGCCCGCTTTGCCCACTCGTGATCCTCGGACGTATGGTTCATGACAAAGTCCATGCAGACATTGATGCCCCGCTTATGGCATGCCGCAGCCAGGTGCTCGAGGTCCTTCATGGTACCGAGGTCCTCCCGGACCTTGCGGAAGTCCGCAACCGCGTATCCGCCGTCGGAGCGCCCGGGGACCGTATCCAAAAACGGCATCAGATGAACGTAGTTGACATTGCACTCTTCGATATAGTCGAGGCGCTTTTCAACGCCCTTTAAGTTTCCGCCGAAATTTTCGATATAGAACATCATGCCGAGCATGTCGTTCTTTTTATACCACGCCGGATCCAGTTCTCTTGCGACATCCATCTTCTTGAGAGAACTCTTCCGCTCCGTATAAAAGCGGTACATGGTCTCGCAGAGCTCCGCATACATTGAATCGTTGTTATACAGTTCCATATACAGCCAGCGAAGTTCATCCTGGCTTCTCTTCATACGAAAGTAGAATGTTTCGTCTGTTGTCTTGTTGTTTTTCACATTGCCGGCCACCTTGGGCACCTCCTTTGCTCTGTCATTTAACATTATCATTTCCGCATGATACCGTCAAGGTGTGCAGACGCCGATCCGTCGTAAATGTTTTTGACGGCGGATTATCTCTCCGGTTTTAACGCTTTCGACATCTGCACAGGTATTGCACGCGGCAGAATACATAATGAAATGTTAGTGTCAAAGCGGATCAGATAGAGTATAATGAGACGAAGAAATCAAAGAAACCGCTGCCCCGGCCGGTCGATGGCGTCCGGTCGTCCGCAGCTGATATATATACTATGAAATGGAGATATGATCCATGGAAGAACACGGCTCTTTCCGTCCGGCTTTACATTTTTCTCCCCATAAGGGATGGCTCAACGATCCGAACGGTCTGATCTATCATGACGGCCTCTGGCATCTTTATTTTCAGCATTACCCGCACGATACAGTGTGGGGGCCCATGCACTGGGGTCATGCTGTCAGCCGGGACCTTATGCACTGGGAGGAGCTTCCGATCGCACTCTATCCCGCAGGCGAACTGTACCGTTTTTCCGGCAGCATGGTCTTTGACCGGGACAATACATCCGGTATGGCACGGACCGGTGCCGACGGAACCCTGATCCCGCCGTTTGCGGCATTTTATACCAGCCATGTCGCGACCGGACACCTTGAGAGCCAGAGTGTCGCTTTCAGCTATGACGGCGGAATGACCTTTGAAGACTATCCCGGCAATCCGATCGTCGCGACGCCGGTCATTGACGGCGTGCCGCTCAGTGACTTCCGTGACCCCAAGGTCTTTAAGAATCCCGATACCGGTCTCTGGAACATGACGGTCGCTGCAAAATACTACTGCAATTTCTACGAATCGTCCGACCTGATTCACTGGAATCTGACCAGTACGTTCACACACGGCTTCAAAGAGATCACCAACGTCTGGGCATGCACCGACCTGATCCCGTTTGAGACATGCGAAGGCCGAAAATGGGTTTTCTTTGCGAGCATGGAAAACAAGGAAGATCAGCCGGAGCCGCGTACCATGTATTTTGTGGGACGTTTCGAAAACGGCACTTTCACCCCGGAAGAAAAGACGGCGGATCCTTTATGGATCGACTTTGGCTGGGACAACTACGCAGGCGTCACCTTCAATGACTGTCCTCTCTCAGATCCTGTCATGATCGGATGGGCTGTCAATCCTCGTTACGCGAACCAGGTCCCGACCGGCAGGGAAGGTTTCCGCGGACATATGACTTCTGCGAGAAAGCTCACCCTCGTCCGCACCACAGAAGGCTGGCGGCTCAGCTTCTCCCCCCTCGGTTTCGATATGAATGAAGATGGTCTTTCGAAGGATCAAAATGCCGTCATCTCCTCACCCTGTCTCATCCATGTCCACGGCGGCGAAGGAAGGCTGACCCTTAAGAATACGGAGGGTGAGCATTTTGACGTCACTGTCACAAAAGACGCTGTGACGATCGACAGAAGCGCCGCAGGTGAACAGGACTTTCAGATGGACTTCGGCACAAAAGCTTACAGCTTTCGGACTGTCAGCCGTCTCGTTCCAGCGGACGCGGCCGGTGATGCCGGGCATATCGGCGGAGACAGAGCGCGCGATATTGATATGACCATCATCCTCGACGGATGCCTGATCGAGGTATACGCGGACGGCGGACTCGAGACCGCCTCGGTCAACGCCTTCCCGAAGACGCCCTACAGCCTTGTCAGTGCTGAAGGCGGACTTGAGGTCCGCGTCAGTGAACTCAAGTGATCTCCCGCAGATCATACGTTATTTTCCATACGAAGGACGAAAATCATGGTCACGATCTTTAACATCATCATGCTGATCCTGCAGGGTGCGCTGGCGCTCGGCTCCTTTGCGCTCGCATTTATGGAACGCGGCGTGCTCCCGAAGCTGCTCTACGTTCTCGCAGCCTTACTGCTCGCGCCGGTGATGCCGGTCCGGCGCAAGGTCGAAGAACGACTGCATTTCAAGAGCTTTGTGCTGCCGGCTGTCGGACTCATCATACTGATCATAGCCGTGATGATCACACCGATCCACTGAATTAAAACAGGTATCGCGATTTGCGATACCTGTTTTTTAATACTATTCATTTTATTAATTCTGTTCACAGCATTCTGATCAGTACCATGTATATCGCGGTACCGGCCAGGATACTGATGAGGGAGTTGCGTTTCCATGCCTGCAGGCCCACGACGGAAAGTCCTGCGATGAGCTCGGGGATCCCGTGCGGCGCGCTTATAACATGCACGTCCTTCAGGCAGTAGATGACCAGCATGCCGATGATCGCAGGCGGGAGTACCCGTCCGAGATAACTGATATACGGCGGCGTTTGCTTGTGAAAGACCAGGAAAGGAAGCGCCCTCAAGAGAAACGTCACAACAGCCATGACCGCGACGAGGATCGCCGCATGCATACTGCTGATATTGCCTATACTGTTCATGCTGCCGCATCCTTCCTCTTACTATGGACGGAAAGCGCAAGTGTGATCAGCAGCATTGCCGGGATCAGGAAGCGCTCCGGTCCGAAAAGGATGAGGCAAAGCAGCGTTGCGAGAAGCCCTGTCAACGCAGGTCTGTGATCCCCGGTACTCAGCCAGTTTTCCGTAAAGGAAGCAATGAAAAGTGCCGTCATGGAAAACTCGATCCCTGCCGTAGAAAACGGAAGTACCGCGCCGAGGAGGCTCCCCAGCACACTACCGGTCACCCAGTAGCACTGGTTAAAGAGCGAAACGAAAAACCGGTACTCGGTGGCATGCTTCTGATCGGGTGCATTTCCATCAAAAAGAAGTGAATACGTCTCATCCGTCAGCGCGAAGATCAGATACGGCTTGTACTTTCCGGCGTCCTTGTAGCGGTCGACCATGGAAATGCTGTAAAAAAGGTGTCTCGCGTTGACCATGAAGGTCGTAAGCGCTGTCGTCAGTATGGAAGCGCCGCCGGAAAGAAGTCCGACGCCGACATACTGCATGGACCCCGCATAGATAAATACGCTCATAGCCAGCGCCCAGCAAAGTCCGTATCCCGCTGTACGGAGCAGGATACCGAAGCCCGTGCCGAGCACGACATACCCTGCCATGACCGGCAGGGATTTTATAAATGCCTGTTTGATGATCTTACGGTTCATAGTGATAGTAAGCTCCATGCCAACTTCGTTGGCATTACACCCTTTCATGAGCTAAAGCACGCATGGAATGAGCGCTCGCAGCAAGCGCTCGCTGCATTCCATAGTGAAGGCAGCGTATCTCCTTCGCCCTGACGGGCCCGGCTCACTTACTTTCATAGTAACTGAATTCCTGGCCCCAGTAGAATCTGCCGTTATACTCATATACGCCGATTCCGCAGGATACAAAGCCCGGATAGAGGATATTTTCCTGATGCGCCGGGGAGTTCATCCATGCGCTCACCGCTTCTTCCGCGGTACTATATCCGTAAGCCAGATTCTCTCCATACATCATGTCGGGGCAGACCGTATACCAGTCCTGGCCGTTGGGGCGTGTATGTGAGAACTTATCCGGCAGCTCCGTCGCGCGCACCATGGCGCATGCGGCAAGACTGTCGTCCCAGTTGAGTGCCTTCAGGCCTGCCTGGCTGCGCCGTTCGTTTACGATCTGCAGCGCCTTCTGCGCCATCGTCTGGTATTCGTCACCCTGCCACGCGGTATTTCCCTGTTCCAGCACTTCCGGGTCCACCCGGACCGGTCCTTCCGCTTTTGGCCTTGACCTGAATGCCGCCTCATCCGGAACATATGCGCTCTGGCGCATTCTTCCGATGATCACGCCGTAAATGACGCACACGATCACCACCAGGAACACCAGTGGGATCATCCGCTTTCTAACATGATTATTGCTCATAAAACTCTCCACGCCACAGCGCTTATGCACTGCCCTGCTTTACTCCCGATTCGCTCATGCTTTCCTTGTGTCGAGCTGCTCCGTCCGGATATAATGCTCCAGTAGACGCAGCACGTACTCCGGCGCATGGCGCTGCCCGCGTTCCCAGTCTGTCACCGTCGGATACGGGATCCCGAAATAATCACAGAATTCTCTGCGGTTCATGCCTGTCATTTCCCGCAATTCCTTGATTCTAATCATGCATTCCATGACCGCTCCTTTAGTCCTGCATTTTATTCTTAAATTAATGCCTTCTGCTTTCTCTTTCGCCTGCTTTAATCGTCAATAATCGTGATCCTGCCGTCTCCGTAGGTATCCTCATATGCTTCTCCGATTTCTCCGCCCAGATCCTCTGAGATGTAATCGATCAGCAGCTGACTGTCGAGCTTTGCCTTATCCTTCAGGAGCTCGGCGCCTTCAAAGGCCTTATTGCCGTCGCCATTATTCAGCAGCAGATAATCCACGCCCCCGACGGTGTATGTTTTTGCAGGGTCGATCGGTTCGTCTCCCACTCTGACATTCTGCACACGGCGCTTACCTTTGATCGGTGCCATCATGCCCTCCTCGTCCCTCTCGCAAGGACTGGGGATGCTCACGTCCACTTCGTAGCTCAGGCCGGATACCTGCAGGAATCCGCCGAATTCATCCGGCAGTGCCATAGCGCCCCATTCCAGCGCGTCCAGGATCTGCTGCCCGGTCGCGGCTATCATCGTTGCCTGGTTGCCGAACGGGAAAACGTTGATCAGCCCTGCGTAGCTAATGTCGCCTTTTACCAGGTCTTTTCGGATCGCACCTGCATTAACGAGAGCGATGTCGGCGCCAAGCTGTACGCGGAACGCGTCCGCACAGAAGTCTCCGATGTTGGTCTCTTCAACACGCACGATACGGATGGGATTGCCGCTTGCGTCCTTTGCGACCGGATCATAGATTGAAAGATCCACAGACGACTTCGCGACAATACGGTTCAGTTCCTCACTCAACTCAGCCATCTCGGCATTCACACTGTCGCCGACAGCATTGCGAATATCCAGGAGCACCGGCGCACTTATCTTATTCGGCCAGCTCCAGATGCCGGTGCCTACGATGCCTTTCTCTGCAGAGATATGGCTGTAGCCGATGCAGTTCATCTTGGTCCCGCAGGCAGAACGTGCTGTATCCACGCCGTCCTTGTTCTTCATAACGATCTGCTCTGTGTCATGGCTGTGCCCGTCCAGGAACACGTCAATGCCGTTCGTATGGGAGATCAGGTCCGCATACGTCCATGGACTGCAAGCAGCGTTGAGACCCATGTGTCCCATGACGTAGACGTAGTCCGCGCCTTCTGCCCGAGCCTCGTCAACCGCTTTCTGAAGCGCCTCATAGACCGCTTCGCCGGTCTTATCCTCCTGCAGGAAGCTGTAGATAAACTCGCCTTCCCCGTTCTGGAAATACAGCGGTGTGGAAGATTCGATGGTGATCGGCGTCGTCACGCCGACAAAAGCGATCTTCATGCCGGCGGCTTCCTTGATGATATAGGACGCAAAGACCTGCTCCCCTTCCTTCATGAAGTTGCAACTGATATAAGGGAAAGCTGCCTTTTCCGTCAGCTGCAGAAAATGATCTACGCCGTAGTCAAACTCATGGTTACCGGGGATCGCCACGTCATAGCCGAGTTCGTTCATCAGGTCAATGACCGCCTCGCCTTTGGTGACTGTACCGATCACCTCTCCCTGGATGGCGTCCCCGTCGTCGACGAGCAAAGTGGTATAACCCTGCTTTTCAAGCGAATCCCTGACCTGTTTCAGGCCTGCCAGGCCGAAGCCCTGGTCGACACCGCAATGAATGTCACTCGTATAAAGGATATAAACGTCACCGTTTTTTTCTGCCGGTTTTTCCGTGCCTTCATCTTCCGCATTTGATCCGTCCGCAGCCGATTCTTTATCCTGCGCCCCGTCGGCATTGGCAGGATCACCCTCCGTCTGAGTCTCTGCCTCCGGCGTCGGCGCTTCTGTCAGCGGCTCCGGCGAGTCGATCATCACAGGCTGGATTGCCTCCGTCGTTTCGGCCTGCGCCTCTGTAGTGCTGCTGCCGTTACCGCCGCTTCCGCAGGCCGCCAGACCCAGCGCAAGCAGAACCGCCAGACCTGCTGCAGAGATCTTTCTTAAGTTGATCATGATTTTACCCCCGTTTATATAATTCATTTTTACCGCGAAGCTTTTTTATGGTACTCAGTCCTTCCCAGCGTCCGCCCCATGATATGCGAGGCAGAGCATCGTCAGGTCGTCAAACTGCTCCGCGTCCCGGACAAACTCCTCCACCGCCTGCTTCATATTGGCAAGGATCGTTTCCGGCTCCGTATCGATCTTTGTGTTGAGCACTGCCACCGCGCGGTCCGTTCCGAACATGCGGCCATCGGCATCTGTCGCCTCCGCCAGGCCGTCCGTATAAAGGAAGAGCCTGGATCCGGGCGCAAGCTGCAGCTCATAGTCCGTATACTTTGCGTCTTTCATCGCGCCGATCACGAGTCCGTGCCTGTCTTTGATCAGGCGGAACGGGCCGTCCGGGTCCTTCAGGATCGGGTACTCGTGGCCTGCATTGGCAGCGGTCATCCTGCCTGTCGAGATCTCCAGGATGCCCAGCCAGACGCTGACGAACATCTCCTCCGGGTTTTTCTGGCAGATAAGCTCGTTAACATGGCCCAGTATGTCCGCCGGGCTTTTTTGGTTCTCAGCCACGTTCTGGAGGATGATCATCGAGACCATCATAAACAGCGCGGCCGGGACGCCCTTGCCGGAGACATCGGCGATCAGCAGCGCCAGATGGTCATCATCGATCAGGAAATAATCGTAGAAGTCTCCGCCGACTTCCTTGGCCGGATCCATGGCCGCATAAATATCAAACTCGTGCCGGTCCGGGAAAGGCGGGAACACATTGGGAAGGGTGTTGGCCTGGATCCTCGCAGCCAGTGCAAGCTCCACGCCAATACGTTCTCTTTCCGCCGTGATGTTCGCGATCCTTTCGACATGGTCGTCGATCTCCTGCGTCAGGTCAATGACGTCCTGCGAAAGCTCTCCGATCTCGTTTTTCGCATGCACCGCGACGGAAAGGGTCTTACGCACTTTCTCTCCGTCCTTGGTATGCATGTATTCACGGATGTTCTGCTGAACCTCCCGAAGCGGACTGAGTACCAGAAGATAAATGCCGGCAAGGCATAATAGTGACAGGCAGACCTGCAGGAACATGGCGATCGAAGTGCCCCGCCATGTCTGTCGTTCGATGTCCCTGCGGATGCCGGACAGATTGTAAGTCATGCCGATCAGCACATCGTGACCTGCAACATTTTCAACAAAAGTATAGTAGTCTACGTAGCTGCCTGCATCCGCCAGGTGGCTTTCATTCTCACATGCGCGCTGCATGGCGTTCTGCTGGCTTTCTGCCACAGTGCTTATTACGCCGAGCGGATATACCTCTTCATAGTTGGTTCCGCGCACAGATCCCGGCTCCGCGGCGCTGAACAGGAAGAACTGCCGGTCGTACGGCGGCTCGGTCAGCACGCAGAACAGATAATCCACATGATACGTCTGCTTGATCTGGTTGACTCTGGTGATCAGCCAGGAGTAGATGATCTCAGCAAAGAGCTTCTGATCTTCTGCGGAAAGAGCTTCCGCCTCTTCGTTGCTTAAGTATTTCATGACCAGGTCCGGATGGTGTTCGCGGAAGTGGTTGTACTTCTCCTCAGTCCGGGTGCCGACGTCATAGACGACATCGTACTCGATATCCAGCTCATCCGGGTGCTCGTACCAGTAGCGGACCAGCCACTGATATGCCGGATACTCCTGCAGGGAAAGCATCGTTTCCTTGGCGATGTTCGCCGCCATCGACTCCGTCTGCTGTGTGACCGTGCTGTCCGCGACCTGCTTTTGCGATAAATATGTAAAAATGCCGATTGTCAACACACCGACCATAAACAGGGCCGCTACCTGAGCGATGAGGCTTTTCCATTTATAATCACTGATCATGCTATCAGCTCCCCTTCTGCCTTGGCGCTTTGAAGATGCGCGCCGCCGTGCCGGCAGGGCATGTGCCGGACATTTCCGGGATTCCGGTTCTGTGATTCCGGTTTTGTGATTCCGGTTCCGTGGTTTCGGTTTTGTGATTCCGGTTCCATGATTCCGGTTCTTTGATTCCGATTCTGTGGATTGCATCTTCGTGGATGTGGTTTTTGCAGGTACAATTCCCGCAATCACTTTAGTTGATGCATCCATAGTTAAATTAATTATATCATCGGGAGGGGATTTATGCAACGCATAGCTATATGCAATGCATAGCTACATGTAATAAACAGTCATATGCAGAGCGTGATCATGTGCAGTGCGTGAACATATGCATTGAATCAATGCACTTTTCTATCGCTCTGTTTCGTCTTTCTCTTCTTCAAGCCCTTTTCTTCAGTACCGTCGCAGCCAGCATTTTCCGCAGGTTATCAGGATCAAACGTATTCTTCTCGCTTTCAAATACCAAAAGCAGATTATCGCCCTGTATGATGCCAGTCTGTGAATACCCTAAGATTTTATCTAACAGGTCTTCGACATAATTGGTGTCACTCATCTTCCCGCATATCTCAAGGTAGTAGAGCTTCCTGGTATAGGGATTCATCATAGTGAAATCAGGGTACTTATATCGCCCGTCTGCCAGCATTATCCGTTCTTCATAATGATAGGGTATATTCAGGCTGTAAAGCATATCCGCTGCCAATACTTCAAGCTTGGAGCAGACCAAATCCCCCTTGTTCGTCTTATACTCCCTCACCTTGCTATCAAAGTGTTCTCTTCTCGGATAGTCTTCAGATTCCCATTTTTTCACCCGGCTGGCATTCGATCGAAATCCCTCGGGCATTAACTCGCCGAACTTCATCTCCAGAGAAATCAAAATCCTCTCGATTGCATCGGGATCGTAATACTTCGGAGTATGTTTCAATATTTCAATTTGACTCCGGAGCTCCGGCGCCACCTGCTCCGCACAATACTTTATAATAAGCTTAGGGAGCAGCGGGTCATTTTGTTTGATATAGATTTCACGCCTGTTCGAAGACGACTTCCTGCCAATATATGAGAATACAGTTCTTCCTCCTATTCTCCTGACGTGCAGTCTTTCATCCGGACCATTTTTAAGGACTGCGTCGATATACTTCTTCCGCTTTTCAAGCAGTTTGAGTTCTTCGTGATAGCAAAAAGCAAAATCCGACACTTCGCGTTTAATATCATTCATATGAGTACTGTTCATGCCTGTGATATCTCCGTAATGATATTCATGATCAATATTCCGCCACAGATGACAACGTTGGAGAATACTCTCGTCACATGCGTCTCTCTTCTAATATTGACTAAAAATTTGGTTTAAAAAAATATTGATTTTAAAATCGTTTTGAAAACTAAGCTGCTGATTTAAAGATCACTGATTTTTGAATACAGATTACTGAAATGCAACTTAAGAGCATTCTAATGAATGTTCGTCAAAATGTCAAGTGAATATTTTTACTTTTTCACTTGTAATTAACATTCCGCGATCATTTTGAATGTGCTGCAGGATTTATACTTGGAAATGTCCTATTTATCCTTAGGAACTGCCACAAAATATAACGCCATTACTGTAGTTGCATGAAACGCGTGGGGCGAGCACACACTGCATGATTTCGGACAACATATGTGAATAAATCCTTGATGTTGCGTACAGACGGCATTTCTTTACGCACGCATTCCTCGCTATACGGTCACATGTGTGAATGGATCCGGACTTCTGTGTGATTATGGGATCTCCCGCCGTACGCATCTATATCCACTTTTTCACACATGTTAGAAATATGAGGCAACCCTGTGATAATCACGACACATACGCACATGCTCATACCTATATCTTCACACGTGTTACAGATTTGGGGCAGCCGTGGGATTCTGAAAGTCCCATTCACACACACTAATACCTATGTCTTCACATGTGTGGGCATAAACAGTCATCCGTGTTATTATGGCAGCTTTATACGCACTAAACTCTGATTATAATCGCAAAACAAAAAAGAATCGGTTTCCCGATTCTTCTGATTGTCATATCCGGTTCGTCTGAAATAATCCGCTCTGAGCTGCTTCAGAAATACTGTCCGATAAGCGCACGGATACAAGCTCAGTGAGGCAAAATATAAGTCACGATATAATGAACGCCTTCCGGTGCCTTGATCTCCGGATCCTCGAACACAAACTCTCCGGCAATGCCGGCCTCCTCCATCGACATGTCGAAATGGCAAAGCGCGATGCCGACGTCCACCTTCTGGACATCCCCGAGGGGGCTTTCTTTCATGGTTTGATACTCATAAAAATGCACCCGGTCCCGTTCGACAACGGCTCTCCATGGCTGCTTGTTCGCAGCCGACGGGGCCAGCCGCGCCATCTCCAGCGACTCTGCAAAAACTCCCAAATCTCCCTCTGCCGCCGCTTCCTTCGAAAGGCCCTTGTCAAAGGAGCCGTCAAAAAACAGCTTGCTGAAAAGAATGCGATCATCGGCTTTCAGAGCTTTGCGCATCAGACGTTCCAGGACAGATCTCTTTTCAGCCGGATATCCCACCGGGCTGGCCGTCGGAAGCACCTCGTCTTCCTGCACATCCATGGCCTTTTCGAAGGTGCTCCGGCTCAGGGATGCCGCCAGCATGACAGTGCCAATCCCGAGCGACAACGCATAAAGGCAGGCCTTTTCGAAGCTGTACCCATAGGCAATTTCAAAATGTTCCACCCGTTTCACCTTGGCAGCCATATAGGTGTTCGCGCCGCTGATCACAGGGCTCGAGAGATCATACTCTTTCGCATCAAGCAGGCGGAAGTCTACCGACACATGGAACGGGTTGTCCATACGGCTGATATAGTCAACCAAGCTTTCCCTGTCGGCAGCTGTAAGTTCTCTTCCGTCAAACGTCCTAACACTCTTTCGCTGCTTTATCATTTCTGTTGCCGAAAATACCATCTTATGCTCCTCCCGATACTATTGTGTCACAGCCTTTTCATTTCCTTTCTTAACCGGTTTTTTATGTGAGATCTTGTGTGGCCCCGATGCAGCTCTTATGCGGCACTTTCGAGTTCATGATTACCGGGCCCGATCCTTTCGGGTTTTTCGATGTCCAGAGCGCCTTTCCCGGTAAACCGGTTCACGCGGACCGCAACATTCTCCTCCAATGCCCTGAAAAAGAACTGATAGTCGTATATATGAAAGGATCCTTCCGGAAGTCCGGGGATCAGCGCCGGATAGTCGGCGGTGTCGACTCCTGTCACCTTCAGGACGCCGCGGGTCTCATCAATATAGCAGCCGCACAGCCCCTCTTCCTCCTTCAGGATCGTCCCGCTGTAGTCCGTAAAGCAGGCACCGGGATTGGTGCTGCTGTCCGCCGGCTCAGCGTCCGTTCTCCAGTTTAAGGGGTTGATGGTATATGCCTTTAAGTCTGCCGGATTGATAAAAGATTCTTCCAGCTCCGGCGCCTCGCAGTCAAAGCTGACCACAACGCCCGTATCACTCTCCCCGGTCGCCGGTCTGATCTGGGAACACCGATCAACGAGTTCTTTCGTACAGGGCCAGCCGAGGGCGTAGACCGCCACGAGCCGGGCGGCCAGCGTCTCGTCATCGAAGTAATCTTCCAGCAGGCGGTAGCACATGTCCGCTCCCTGGGAGAATCCTGCGAGAACGATCGGTCTGCCGTCATTTTCATGCTCCAGATACCATGAAAATGCTGCGGAGATGTCACTGTAAGCGATCTTCATGTAGGTCTCGCGCTTTTTGGGTTCCAGCGAGTACACCTTCATGGCAGCCTGGCGGTAATACGGTGCATAAAGCCGCGTGCTTTCTTCGTAGATGCCGCGCTCCATGTTCAGGGCGCCGAGGAAATTCGCTTTCGTCTCAGTATCCTCAAGAGACATGTTGTATTCATCCCGCATATCCACCGTGGGGCAGATCAGGAACAGATCAGCGTCTTTATCGTCACCTTCCGCGAAGTAGGCCCAGTTCTCCGGCAGACTGTAATCCGTCAGGACTGCTTGCGGCTTCCTGTGTAAGCTTGCCGCAATAATAATCCCCAGCACACAGACTGCTGCCAGTATCAGGATGACTATCTTTTTTTGGGATTTCATGTTGTTTTGCGTATCCTCTCTCAATTCTTTTTCCGCTTACCATTTCAAAGCGCGGCAGATACATTATCGTCCGCCGGAACCGGCTTTCCTTGCTTTTTCAAGTAAGCCGGATATGCCATCAGGTATTCTGCTCAAACTTCTCCTTCAGCAGTCCGGTCATGCACAGATCATAGATCCTGTCGCCTTTTACCACTCCGTTTTTCCGGGTACCTTCGTATTCAAATCCCACTTTCTCCATTACACGCCCTGACGCGGCATTCGGCGCGTAGTATACACCGGTAATGCGGATAATATCCAGTTTTTCAAATGCTATCCTACAAATCTCCCTGGCCGCTTCTGTCATGATCCCCTTTGACCAGTAATCTGTCGAAAGCAGATATCCGATCTCGGCGTCCTTATGATAAACATCCTGCTTCTGCTCGACAGATATGTTTCCAACCAGCTTTCCATCGACATATATCACGCGCCAGACGCCGGTTTTGCCTTCATTCTCAGCAACCATGTTTATCCACCATTCGGCGGATTCATCTGTATACGGATATGGAATGCGGTCAGACAGATATTTCCTGTCGACAGCATTGCAGACAGCTTTTAAGCCGTCCTTATCCTCCATTGTCGGTATTTTCAATTCTATCTTCATACGATAATTAACCTGCTTATACTTATAATGGTTTCGATACATCATGCTTATTATATCAGTAATTCATTTCCAGCTAAAGAAAAACCTGTGGAGATCGTATCACGATCTATCCCACAGGCTGTTTTCAAATATTTCCCGGACATATAATAATCTATCAAAGACTTTCCCTGAGCATCCTGATCCTGTATGACTCCCCTGCGCCCGCACTGATTTCATCAAGATCCGATAGCTGTTCAAGGATAAAGTCCGGGTATTCTTTTGTTGGTGCCATTTGAGTCTCCTATGCATTCACAAGCTTCAGGAACTTTTGTTCGTTCATCTGCTCATTCGTTATATATTCTCCGTCATGGAACAATGCATAATTCGTGATCGGGGTCGGCGCATTCTGCGCTTCTTCTCTGCTTTCGATATGAATCGCATGGAATGGTATGGCACTCTCTTTGGCGGTCTGCTCCAAAACCGGAACATATTTCGCATTGAATGGACACTGGCTGGTGTAATACAGCACATATCCTTTTTCTTCTATGTGAGGATGCTTTGCACATTCCCTGAAATGAGGCTTGTCTGTATCCGTCACGAATGGCAAGTACCACAGCTGAATGCCATTGTCCGCCTCATCACACACAGTAAATCCTTTATATTTCAGGAACTTAGGATCAGCAAGGAACGGCTTCTTCTTTGCTGCCGCCAAAATACACAATCCTTTCTTCCCTTTTTCTTTACTGTCATCAATGCAGGCGTCCAGCAAATCTGTAGAGTATCCATGTCCCTTGAAGGACCCGGACACCCAAAGGCAGTTAATATACATATACCCGTCAGCATTAATTGGAACCCATGCCCTCTCAGCCGGAATATACTCAATAAAACACTTGCCTCTTTCTACGCTCTTAAGAAAGACAAGTCCTTCATCAAATCTATCGGCCAGCCACGCCTTCTTCGATGACACCTGAATATCCTTATTATTGGAAATGGCACAGCAGATATGCTCCTTTTCCAGATTTTCCTTTGTGACTCTGACGTATTCCATACGATCATCTCTCTTTCACTATTATCGGATGCCGGATCACCGTCCTCAGTTTCTCCGGCAAAACTTTTCTGGCATCACTCAGATAAATCTCATGATGCAGGCGTTTATCGGTAATATCCAGTTCATACCCTTCCTGCTCCATGAAATCATGCATCAGTTGTACCGTGGCAGGCTCATTGTCATAGGATCCGACATGCATACACTGTACACACAG
>JAFTBX010000110.1 GCA_017455005.1 Lachnospiraceae bacterium
CAAGCTCAAACAGCTCGCGGGACGTATCCGGGAGCTGAGGGAGATCGCGGGTCTTACGGTCGGCGAGATGGCAGCACGGACCGATACGCCTGTGGACGAGTATATCGCCTGTGAGAACGGCGAGCACGACCTGAGCTTTGCTTTCCTCTACCGACGCGCGAACGAACTCGGCGTTGACGTGACCGACCTCATCGAGGGCAGCAGCCCGAAGCTGAAGACCTACACTGTCACCCGCGCAGGACACGGACAGGAGATCGCCGAAGCGCACGAGATGATCTACTATAACATGGCGGCGGGTTTCCAGCACAGGATCGCGGATCCGCTTTATGTCGTGAGCCGTTACTCTGACCGCGCCTGCTACTCGGATATCGAGCTTACGACCCACGTCGGACAGGAACTGGATCTCGTCATCAGCGGTACGCTGAAAGTGCAGGTCGGAGAGCATCTCGAGATCCTGCATGCCGGCGATACGATCTATTATGACAGTTCCATCCCGCACGGCATGGTCGCCGCGGACGGGAAGGACTGCGAGTTTTATGCCATCGTCATGCGACCGCACGCAGTTGCGAAATTTGCCGAGGACAATGCGGACGACCTCGATAAGATACGTAAGGCGGAAGACGACGCACCGCAAAGCTACAGCATCGGGCAGGCGGTCAACGCAGGATCTGCGTCAGAAGAGACCGCAGGCATGTCTGAACCTGCGCAGGAGTTTGAAGAGGCAGAAAGCGCTGGCAGCGGGCGTATCGCGGGCCGCTATATCGACGTAAAAGAAGACGAAAACGGGCAGCTTCTGAAGATCCGTTTCCGTCATGAGGATACCTTTAACTTTGCCTACGACGTGGTAGATGTTCTGGCGGAGACATTGCCCCATAAAACTGCACTTGTCCATGTGACAGAAGGCGGTATGGAACGGAAACTCAACTTCCGTGACATGTCGGAGCTTTCGGGTAGGGCTGCGAACTACCTGAAGTCTCTCGGCATCGGCCGGGGAGACCGGGTGGTGCTTGCCTTAAAGCGAAACGTTCAGCTCTGGCCGATCCTCTTAGGCCTTCATAAGCTCGGTGCCGTGGCAGTGCCGGTAAACGACCAGCTGGGAGCGGAAGACTATATTTACAGGATCCAAAAGGCGGAAGCTTCAGCCGTGCTTTGTACAGCGGACGGTGTGACCGCGGACCGGATGGAAGAGGCTCTCGCGGGGCAGCCGATGATCCGCGTCATCGTAAACGGCGCGAGAATGGGATGGCACTGCTACGATATGGAAGCAGAAGGCTTCGGGACGGCATATGCACGTCCTGAGACGTGTGCGGCCGGAGACGATCCCATGATCATGTTCTTCAGCTCCGGCACCTCCGGCAGACCAAAGCTCAGTATCCATGACTTCCGGTATCCCCTGGCGCACTATATCACGGCGCACTACTGGCAGAGAGTGGATCCCGACGGTCTGCACCTTACGATCTCGGACCCCGGCTGGGCTGAGTTTTTCTGGGGCGTGATCTACGGACAGTGGCTTTCGGAAGCAGCGGTATTTGTCTATGACTTTGACGAACTGGACGCGAAGAAGCTCCTTCCGCTGATCCCGGCATATCAGATCACCTCCTTAAGCGCGCAGGCGGCTATCTACCGGGCGCTTTTGAAAGAAGACTTAAAGGCTTACGACTTAAGCTCCGTGCGGCACGCGAGCATCTCGGGAGACACCATGAGTCCGGAGATCTTCCGCCGATTTGAGCGCACGACAGGACTCCGCATCAAGGAAGCGCTGGGCCAGACCGAAACGGCGCTTATCATCGGAAGTCTCGCGGGCGGTCCCAACAAGATCGGTTCGATCGGACGGCCTTCACCGCTTTACGAAGTGGAACTTCTCGATGATGAGGGCGGAGCCGTAACAGCGGGACAGACCGGCGAGATCTGCATCCGCATCACGGACCACTGGCCGGCAGGCCTGGCGCGGGGATACTATCAGGATCCGGAGGAAACAGCCGCTGCATGGCGTGACGGCTGGTATCATACCGGTGACCTCGCATGGCAGGACGAGGACGGCTTCTACTGGTACATGGGCCGTGAGGACGAACTGATCCGTTCATCCGGTTATCGGATCGCGGCAGCCGAGATCGAGAACATCATCATGGAGCTTCCGTTCGTCGCGGACTGCGGCGTCAGTGCCGTGCCGGACGAAACACGAGGCCAGGCGGTAAGGGCAAGCGTTGTCCTGACCCGTGAAAAGAAAGAAGAGATCCGTGTCGCAACCGCGTCAGAGGCAGGCGCAGCCGACGATGAGGCAGCGGGCTCGCGTGATGCGCACCGGGTTGACGGTCACGGAGGACCGACGCTTACAGGATATGACACGGAAGCAGCCCTTCTCGATGAACTCAGATCTGAGATACGCAGCTATGTCAAAGACCACACGGAGCCTTACAAGTGCCCGCGTATCGTGGCGTTTAAGGAAGTGCTGCCGAGGACCGCGAGCGGTAAGCTGATCCGGGCGAAACTTTAAAGATAATTAAAGAAACCAAAGTACGAAGCTAAGCGTTTAAATCCCCTTTTACGGTTATGGACGTCCGGAGAAGGGGATTTTGTACGCCTTGATCGTAAGGAGTCGTAACTGAATATAGACAATGATTTGTTGACAAATCAGGCATGGCATTAAAGAGTTAATAATTCCTTACGAAACGCCAAAAAGGGCATACATTTACCCAAAGTGTGGTATAATGTACGAAATTTCATAGGGACTATTGAAACGCTATTTTTCCGGGAAGGATGGATAGCGTCATATATGTTGTTCTCAAACAGTTAAAAAAGAGGATGACATTACATAGAAGGAGGAAACAACATTGAAAAAAAGATCCATCATGATCCTGATCGCAGCGGCATTTTCCGCAGCAGTGCTTTCAGGATGTATGCCTACAGATAAAACCGAGATCCAGATGAACCCGGATTTCAGCGTGGCTGAAAAGGCGGAGCTCGACTTCACGGAGCTGCATAACGAGGTCATGGAGCTTTTCGCGTCGGATGATGTGCAGCCATATACCTTTATCGACAGCGTGGACATCTCCGGCAGCAACTCTGACCGTTCGATCTATGTGGACGCGACAGCGGTCGAGGGCGTAACGAGCGAGGACGCACAGCATTTCGCGGCGGCGATGCTCAGAAGGATGAACGACGCGGCTGCAACACAATACGCTGGCTACGAGCTGAGTTCTTCTTCAAGCTTCGGACCTCTCTATAACGACTACGCTGTAAAGATCGCAGTTACCGGCACGGACGACGCGTCCATGATCTACCAGCTCGACCTGCCGGCAGGAAAGGATATCCCGCTGGATCCGAATGTCGAAAAGTATGAGGACGAGTGGGCACAGTCCGCGGAAGTATATTTGGACAACGTCGTCTACGGTGCAGGCGGCAAGGTCGTGTATGACCCGACATCAAAGTAATATAACCGGCTTTCGGTTTGACGGATGATGTAACGAAACATCCGGAGGATGACAGACTCCTTGAAGAAGACAGCGACGAAAATCGTAAATATCTACACGCTCCTGCTGATGGTGGTTTTTCCGCTCTTTATGACGGACAGCTACTATAACATCCAGCAGTCCAAGCTCTACTTCTACCTCTACAGCACGATCCTGGCGACTGTGCTGGTGGTGCTGTGCATGTTGTACGGCAAAGTGACGGGGAAGTGGGAGGATGGAACGGTCGTGGCTGCCAATGCCGGCAAAGCAGCGGCTAATGCCGCCGGTAAGCATGAAGAGGCGGCAAAGGAGCCACTTTGGAAGCTGTTTTGTGCTGCGATGCGGCCGGGAGACTGGTTCGCGTTGCTCTTTGCGGGGGCTGTGGTCCTCTCGACGGTATGCTCCGAGTGGAAGTACGAGGCTTTCTGGGGCAATATGGGCCGGAATCAGGGCTGCTTTATCCTGCTCTGGTATGTCGTGACCTATTTCCTGATCTCAAGGTTTTATAAGGTCCGCAAATGGCACATCGACCTCTTTGTGGCAGCC
>JAFTBX010000111.1 GCA_017455005.1 Lachnospiraceae bacterium
TAGTTCAGAGCTATGTCCCGCCGGCAGGTCGGGAGTAGAGATCGCGTTCGAAGATTGCCCGAGAGGTTCGGTTCTCAGCTGCCGGCAGGACGCAGCCCTGACGAGCTGCGCTACAGGCGTCGGACGTCTATCGGATCCGGCGCCTGCAATATTAAGTTGTTTCAGAAAGCTATGGAAACGCTGATTTAATTCAGCATTTCAATGAAAGTCAAGCACCGTTTTGGTATAATTGAAGTATCAAGAAAGGCGGTGCAACCCATGCAACAACAGACTTTCACTGATGTTGAATACTCAAGGCGTAAGGTCAAGACCAGACGCGAAGAGTTCCTTGATACAATGGATCGGATGATTCCCTGGGCCGACTGGATAGAGATCATTCGCCCCTATTATCCTTCCGGTAAGCGAGGACGCCCGACCAGAGGGATCGAGACCATGCTGCGGATGTACCTGCTGCAGAACTGGTTCAACCTCTCGGATGTCGGCATCGAAGAAGCTATCTATGACAGCTATGCGATGCGTTCCTTCATGCGGATCGACTTCACCAGCGAGCAGGTCCCGGACTCTACGACACTGCTGAAGTTCCGCCATCTTCTTGAGAAGCATCACATCGGTGAAAAACTCTTTGCTGATGTGAACGACCGTCTTGATAAAGCCGGTCTGATGATGCACGGCGGCAGCATCGTTGACGCGACGATCATCAGCGCTCCAAGCTCCACTAAGAACAAGGATGGCGAACGAGATCCCGAGATGCACCAGACCAAGAAGGGCAACCAGTGGTACCACGGGATGAAGATCCATGCCGGAGTAGACGCCGGAACCGGTTACACGCATACCATCACAGCGACGGCTGCCAATGTCCATGACATCGACGAGGCCGCGAAGCTCATCCGTGAAGATGACACCGTCGTATACGGTGATTCCGGTTACAGCGGACTTGCCAAACGTCCCGAGATGAAAGGCGACAAACACCTTTCGAAGGTTGAATGCCGCACGAGCATGCGGCCCGGCAAACGAAAGAATGCCGAAAAGCAAGGCGGCTTCAATTGCACGGACCTTATTGAGCATCGGAAGTCTTCGATCCGCAGTAAGGTGGAACACCCGTTCCTTATTGTGAAGCGGCAGTTCGGTTACGCGAAGGTCGCATACCGAGGACTTGCCAAGAACTTCAATCGTTTCAATGTGCTGTTTGCCAGCGCCAACATGATCATGTGTGCGCGTGCCGGACGCATGGCAGAGTTCTGCGGGGTGTAGTGCGCCTAATATCCGGTAAACAGGCCTGATGAGAGGTCTGAGAACCACAGAGATACGTTATTTTGCAGGAACCGTTCTCGATCCTGCCGTCATACATTCAAAAAATTTGCTTATGGATGTAGATGGCAGAAAAGATGCGGATTGTTCAGCGGTTCCTTAGAAACGATAGTGTGCGAAGGCTCTGTTGGCTTCGGCCATCTTGTGGGTGTCTTCACGCTTCTTGACGGAAGCACCGGTGTTGTTGGCGGCGTCCATGAGCTCTTTCGCGAGACGCTCGGACATCGTCCGTTCGCCTCTCAGGCGGGTGTATTTCGTCAGCCAGCGAAGGCCGAGGGTCTGGCGGCGCTCCGGACGGACTTCCATCGGAACCTGGTAGTTCGCACCGCCGACGCGGCGTGCCTTGACTTCGACGCTCGGCATGATGTTGTTCATGGCCTTGTTGAAGACGTCAAGGGGTTCCTCACCCGTGGTTTCTTTGATCTGCTCAAACGCATCGTAAACGATCGCCTGGGCAACTCCCTTCTTCCCGTCGAGCATAATGCTGTTGATCAGCTTCGCGACAACAACATTTCCGTAAACGGGATCGGGGAGAACTTCCCTCTTGGGAACATTACCTCTTCTGGGCACTTTTTCTTCCCTCCTTAATGGGTAATTCGGTACTCGACCGTACGTAATCGGCCGTGAGTGCTGCTCTATTCGATCGAAAGAGCACGCTACCGAATCCTATTTCTTCTTGGCTGCTTTGGGTCTCTTCGCTCCGTATTTCGAGCGGCCCTGATTCCGA
>JAFTBX010000112.1 GCA_017455005.1 Lachnospiraceae bacterium
GCCGTAGGTCTCCGCCTTCTCCAGAAGCATATCCAGGTTCTTGCGGCGGATGAGGCCTCTGGGGCCTGCGGACATATAGTTATAGTATCCTGTCTCGGTATAGATCTTCTCCAAAAGCACGTGCACGGGCAGGATGTCCGCGATCTCACGCCAGCTGTTCAGTTTCATTAAGAATGCCGACGCATGCGGGTCATCCCCCGCGGCATACAACAGGGCGCTGTACATATCCCCCGCTTCCTGGGCAAGTTCACTGCAATACTCCTGGTACTTCGCCCGGATCAGGGCCAGCTCATCATCACAAAATGCGCCGATCGGGCTCCTTAAGACGGCGGCAAGCGCCGTGTCCTGCCGCGGGTTATCGATCACCGCGAGCAGGGACAGCATCACCTCCACCTCCGGTGCGGTAAAGTATCCCGTAGAATTATGAAAATACGCAGGGATTCCTTCCGCGCTGAGGATGTCCGTCAGCTTCTCGGCATGTCCTTTCGCGGCGCGCATCAGAATGGCGATATCACGGTACTTTAACGGCCGCATCCTGCCGCTTTCCTTATCCTTGACCTGAAAAGCCGCAGACGGATCCCGAAGGCTCATCATCTCCCGGATCTTCTGTGCAACCATGCGGTACTCTGCCTCTTCTTCGCTCTCCTCACCCTCGCCGCCGGGATCCAGCATCAGAAACTCTGTCCGGCAGCTTTCGCTGTCAGGATAATCCGCGCCGGCGTAGAGACGCGCGGCTTCGTCATACTGTACACCGCCAAGCTCACTCCGCATAATGCAGTCAAATGTATCATTGACACTCGCCAGTACCTCCGGGCGGCTCCGGAAGTTCTTATTGAGTTCAATCTTCCTTTGCGGGCCGTCATCGGTGTAGCTTAAGTGTTTTTCAATAAAAAGCGTCGGGTCAGCCTGCCGGAAACCGTAGATACTCTGTTTCACGTCGCCGACCATAAAGATATCCGGACGGCCGAACCGCTCAGCCGAGAGCGCCTTGAGCAGCGCTTCCTGAACGCCGTTCGAATCCTGGTACTCATCGATCATGATCTCCCGGAACTCTCCGGCAAGTTCATCCGCCAGCGCCGACGGCACCCTGCCGTCTTCCGTACGGTCATACAGGAGCCGGAGCGCAAGATGCTCCATGTCGCTGAAATCGACCAGGTTTTTATCACGTTTCGCCTCCGCAAAGCGCTGCATAAAAATCATCGTCAGCCGGATCAGCTCCGCATTGATCACAGCGCTTCCCGCAAGCACCTCTTTCAGGAGATCGGGGGAAAGCGCCAGATACTTTTCCTGCAGTTCCCTGACATATCCCTTGAATCCGTCTCGGATATCCTTTACAAATGCCGTCTTTCCGGGGTCATGGATCGCCTTGTTTATCCTGTCGAACTTGGAAAAGCTGATCTGCTGCACTGTCTCATACAGTGCCTCATAGTCCGCAGCTTCCGAAAGTGCCTCCGCATGACGGATGCTTTCTTCGATCGCGGTAAGGTACGGTTCGGGACCGTCTCCCGTCTGGCAGACCCGCGATGCGGTATAAAGAAGCTCCAGATGCTCCTTTGCGCGCATATGGACCGAATGGACCGCCTCTTTCAGCCAGTCAAGATCCTGAAGCCTTCCCTCAGACTCCGCGAGACAGATCTCCCGCTGCTCATCCAGAAAGTCCTCCGGCCATTCACAGGACTCCGCAAAGCCGGCAAGCTTTTCGATCAGCGCAGACAATCTCCCGTCCAGTCCTTTTCCTGCAAATGTCGACGCCAGATCCATGAAGGTCTCATCCGCGGACGCATACTGCTCTTCCAGCAGCGTCTCGAGAATATCCGCCTTCATCAGCTTCAGCTCGCCCTCATCCGCCACACGAAAACCCGGATCGATCTCAAGTTCCTGATAATACTGGCGGATCAGTCCCTGGCATACAGAGTCGATCGTATAGATCCGCGCTCTGGGTAGGATGGCCGTATGCAGCTTCAGAAAGCTGTTTGACGGTTCCTGTTCAATACGCTCCGCGAGGGCCTTGCCGATCCTCTCCCGCATCTCATCCGCCGCGGCTCTCGTAAAGGTCATGACCAGCAGCTGGTCCAGCGAGACCGGATCTTCGGGATCCGTGATCCTTCCGATGATACGCTCGACCAGGACGGCCGTCTTGCCGCTGCCGGCTGCCGCCGACACCAGCAGGCTGCAGCCGCGTGCGTCTATTACGTTTTTCTGTTCAATACTCCAGTTCATCCGTTTACTCCGCCGCCTGCTCCCTTCGGCGGCAGCTTTCTGTATGTAAATCCGGGCACATCGGTACTGAATCCGCAGATGCTGTGATACTCGCAGTAATCACACTGCCTGCGTCCGCTGCCCTCAAACGGTTTGATCTCGATGTCCCCGCTCATGATACGTTCCGCGTCTTCCTGCATGCGGTTCCTGGTGATCCGGATCAGGCTGCCGAAGTCCTCTTCCGACAGGATGCATGCGCCCCGTGAACTGACCACCGCGGACTTTCTGAGATCCGTGGACGTGATCTGCGCCTTGCCGGCGGGAACCGTCCGGTCAAGCTTCTGTAAAAGCCCTGCGGCATCTGGGACCACGCCGTTCATCTTCAGCGCGTCAAGACGCCGGTCATCCGTATCCGCGTCCGTATCCGACCTGTCGTAGTCCAGTACGGGATCCTCGATATGATAGTAAAACATCCCGGCAGGTACCGCCTCCGCTTCTTCTCCGAAGCGGTCCTTTACCTTTTGCAGCGCCATATCCATGTAGGTGACGAGCTGCAGCTGCAGTCCGTTTACCGCCAGATGCAGGTCGAAACGGGCGGAACCCGATTTATAGTCGATAACCTTGACGTAGACCTTTGACTCCTCCCTGCAGCAGTCGACGCGGTCAATGACGCCGTGCAGGTCGAGATACCCTTCCCGGTACCGGAACGGCACTTCCGTCCCGAGTGTGCTGAAATCACCCTTCATCAGCTGCTGCTTCAGCGCCCAGAGCGTCCGCTCCGTGATCTTGCGGACCTTACCCGCGATATATCTGCTCCGCGCGGAAGACTCCATGATCCGGTCATGGTACTCTCCGAGAACTGTATCCACGGACTCCCGGCAGATCCTGTTGAGCTCACTATCCTCCAGCGACGTCACCTCCTGTCCGTGCTCCGCGACCCTTCGGAAGGTCAGGTCCAGCGACTGATGGTACAGGTTGCCGATATCCAGCGCCTCAATGTCAAACTCCTGCCTCTTTTTCAGCCGCAGTCCGTACCGGAGGAAATGGCTGAACGGACAGCCTTCAAAGGACTCGATCCTGGTGACGGAGCCGTACAGACGGTCCGTATAGAGTCTGGCGGCATTCTCCGGAAGAAGGCGCTCCGGCACATGCTTCCGAAACGCGCCCTGCAGGATCATTTCCGCCTGCTCCGCCGTCTCCGGGTCTTCCTTCAGGACCCGGTACAGTTCCTTCAGCCGGCGGTTTCCGGCAGATGCCGTACTAACGAGCTGCGCGAACTGCGCGAGCGCGTCTTCTTTCGAGACCGGGATCCTTGACGCAAGATCGGTACGGATAAAGTCTGCTGCAGCAAAGCCATGGTAATGTCCGGCTCTCAGCTCACCGATCACTTCGGACGGCTTTCTTCCGCGACCGTCCCTGCCTTCCCCGGCATAGGTGATCACAAGCTCCCTGCGGGGCTTATTCATGATCATATAGAGATAAAAAAGCTGTATACAGCTGTCTGTCTTATCGTCCGGCGCCAGCTCCAGCTCGGCGCGTTCCATCTCCTCCCGCTCGCGGTCCGTAAAGAGACCGCCGCCGGTTACGGCAGAAGGAAGCAGGCCCTCATTGGCTCCGGCAATATAGAGGATGTCAATGTCGTCGAAACGGCTTCGTTTCAGGTCGCCGATCTGCAGCATATCCATTCCTGCGGGTATGATACCCGTTTTCATGTCCGAAAAACCGGCCTCGGTCAGACGTTCAAAATCACGCATGCTGATTTTTTCAGTGCCAAGCACCGCCGTAAGGCGCGCGAAAAGAAGCGGGATCTGTCCGGCCACACGGCGGATCTCACCTGCCTCCCTTGCCATATCTGCCTCGTCTAAACGGGACGCCAGGTTCTCCACGCGGGTCTCTACTTCCGCATTCTCCATAAACCTGCCGAGTGCTTTTGTCTTTTCACCGAGCGTCTGCGCTTCACGAAGGTCGTCATGCAGCTGAAAGACCGGTTCCATCGAAAGATCCGCTTCCGAAAGCGCTGCCTCTACCGCGGCTCTTCCGCGTATGCCTCGCGCGCGGATCACATTGTCGAAAAGATCCGTCCGATCCCTTACCTCGGGATCCAGCGTCATCAGGGGATTACGCAGATACCGCATGACATCCTCATACCGATACCCGCCCGTAACCGCCGCCAGCGCTGCGCGCACAAGTTCCACTGCAGGCGACCCCAGCGCATCCGTCTGCGCATCCATAAACCACGGAATGCCGGCGCGGCTCATCTCCCGCTTCAGGATCTCGCCGTAGGATGCGAGGTCCGAGACAGCAACCGCCATCCTGCGGTAACGCTGGCCTCCCCTTACGGCATTGCGGCTGATACTGTTTACAATATACCGGATCTCATCGACAGGATCCTCCGCCTGGCAGATCCGGACAGCCGGCGGCGCTTTGCGTCGTTCGAGTACGATATCTTCTCCCTTTCGGACGCCGTTTCTTTCAGCGGCCTCACTGACCTTGGCCACCGTTTCCCGGCTGAGCCAGTAAAGGTCCGGAATGCCGGCTTTCCCGGCTGTACGCCGGTAGGGCGAAGCCTCCGCGGGAATCGTTACCGAAAACCTTACTTCCGCAGCCTTTGTCAGGATATGCTCCAGGAGTTTGATCTGCACCGGCGTAAAGCCAGTAAATCCGTCAAACACAATGGCCGCGTCATCCAGCAGGTGGGATGCCGCCATGTTCCTGAGGAGCAGGACCGGCATTTCCTCCGGGATCGAGATTTCCTCGGAAAGAAGTTCCCGGAACCGTTCATAGATCAGACGGATATCGGAAAGCTTTCCTTTCAGCAGCTTTCCTGCCGCCTTTTCCTCCGTCATCCTCAGCTGATCAGGACTCACGCTGTACTGGTAAAACTCCGTGACCATCTTCCGTACCTGGTCAATGAATCCCGGCGCGTCCAGCTTGCTGCGGTAGACCTGCAGCTTTGCCGCGCAGTCCAGTGCCGCCTTGCGGATCAGGATCGACTTGCTGACATCATCCAAAAGGACCGGCGTATTGATCCCGAGCTCCTCCATGACTCTGTAGGCAAGAAGCTGAAACGACAGAACGTCGAGATTCAGCATGCCGTGCCGTTCTCCCGCGCGGATGATCTCCTGCTGCGCGTGCAGGGTGTTTTGTTCCGGAACAAACAGAAAATAGCGCCGATGCGGCTCACGCACCGCTTCCGCGCTGATCGTCTGATAGATATATGCTGATTTGCCGCTTCCGGCGTCTCCGAAAATAAACTTATACATAGATCTTATTATACATGATTTTGACGAATCTTCCTATCTATTCTATATATGAGCTGCCTTGTCAAATGTCCTGAAAACAGAAAGCAAGCTTTCTGTTTTCGTCCATTTTCCAAGAGCTCATACACTAAAAAGGGAATGCTGTCCGCATTCCCTTTGATAACATGTTATGATCGAGCTCAGCCCTCTGCGCCTTCGCCATCCGCGTACATCTTGTCGAGATACTCGAAGTAATCATCCTCGGTGCAGATATACAGGTACTGGGTCTTCTTTTTGGAATCGCGGAAATCATACCGCATCGTGACCTCAATGCCTTTCAGCGAATCGCTGTAGAGCTTGCCGCGTTCGTCGAGGCTCTTGATCGTGTTCTCGGAAAAAAGTGAGTAGCTGCCGTTGAGATCAAGATCACCCGGCTCATAGCGGCGAACCGTCTCTCTGTAGGAACCGGTCTGATCTTCGTTTTCATAGATGAGCGCGATCTCAAGGGAGAGATAATTCACGTCCGCAGAACCCCCGACATTGAGGATATGGAACTCCGAATCAGGTGTTGCTGCAAGTCCGTCCCTGTACTGCACCGTGTGTGCCGGATGTCCTGCATAGCAAAGCCTGTCGCACTCCTCCAGATCCAGTTCGATCGCGAACGGGAACGGAGCAGCCTTCTCCTTGCCGGCGGCAAATGAAGTCAACGCCATACTCAGACAGAGCATCGCTGACAGTATGAAAATTTTGAAATACCTTTTAAGCATGGTGACAGTATAGCACAGCTTCCTTAAGAACACTTCAACCTTTTTCTTACAAATGTATTACATCGCAGAAAAAGCGCTTATTCCGTGATGACTCTGACGAAATTTTTCTTGCCGCGCTTACCGATCATGCCGTCCGCGCCGATATCTTCGACGCTGTAGCTGGCCTTGCTGTCGGTAACCTTGGCATCCGCAACCGTCACGCCGCCCTGCTCGACGTTACGTCTCGCGTCTCCGCGTGAACTGCAAAGGCCTGCATTGACAAGGATGCTTAAGAGATCAATCCTGCCGTCTGTCAATGCGTCCGCAGTGACAGTGTAGGTCGGCATATGTTCGGAGGATGCGCCGCTGAAGACAGCCTTTGCTGCTGCCTCTGCCTTATCCGCCTCTTCCTTGCCGTGGACAAGCTCTGTCAGCTCATGTGCCAGGATCTCCTTGGCGCGGTTCAGCTCAGCGCCCTCCCAGCTCTCCATCTTTTTGATCTCTTCGAGCGGCAGGAAGGTCAGCATCTTGAGGCACTTCAGAACATCCGCGTCGTCAATGTTTCTCCAGTACTGGTAGAAATCGTACGGTGAGGTCTTCTCCGGGTCAAGCCAGACAGCGCCGGAAGCGGTCTTGCCCATCTTCTTGCCCTCGGAGTTAAGGAGCAGCGTGATGGTCATCGCATGCGCGTCCTTGCCGAGCTTCTTACGGATCAGCTCTGTACCTGCCAGCATGTTGGACCACTGGTCATCGCCGCCGAACTGCATGTTGCAGCCATAGTCCTGATACAGTCTGTAGAAGTCGTAGCCCTGCATCAGCATGTAGTTGAACTCGAGGAAAGTAAGGCCCTGCTCCATACGGTTTTCGTAACAGCGGGCAGCGAGCATCTTATTGACGGAAAAATGCACGCCGATGTCACGCAGGAACTCAATATAGTTGAGGTTCAGCAGCCAGTCCGCGTTGTTGACCATGATGGCGTCATCCTTGCCGTCACCGAAATGGATGAAGCGCTCCATCTGCTTGCGGAAGCAGTCACAGTTATGCTGGATCGTCTCAACCGTCATCATCTTGCGGAGATCAGAACGTCCGGACGGATCGCCGATCATACCGGTACCGCCGCCAACCAGCGCGACCGGCTTGTTTCCGGCCATCTGCAGACGCTTCATCAGGCAAAGCGCCATAAAGTGACCGACATGAAGGCTGTCTGCCGTCGGGTCAAATCCGATATAGAATGTTGCCTTGCCGGCATTGACCATTTCTCGGATCTCGTTCTCATCCGTAACCTGCGCGATCAGGCCGCGCTCAATCAGTTCCTCATAAATACCCATCGATATCACCTCAAATATTTAAAAACATACATCTGTCAGGTTAAGTATAAATCCATATCTTACCCTAAGCCGGTATTTTTTGCAAGTATAATTACCGGATCATCACGCCGTTTACGTCAAACAGATGTCCGTCCGGATTGTACCCGTTCTCGACCCTCGCGCCGCTGATGTCGCAATAGTACACATGTCCGTCCACCGGAACATAACCCGTCTGCATAATGCCGCTCTGGTTCAGATAGTACCACTTGCCGCCGATATCATTCCAGCCGGTCGCCATCTGTCCGTCCGGCAGGCAGTAGTACCAGTTGTCGTTATACCAGATCCAGCCGGTCTGCATGATGCCGGCAGCATTGAAATAATACCACTTGTCATTGATCCTGTCCCATCCGTTTTTGGGGCCGGTACCGTTCGCGTAGCGGTAGGTCCAGTTATTGCCGGTCCGGATCCAGCCGGTCGAAGCGTTGCTGGCAGGCGTCGTCGGCGCGGAACCGATCGTAATGCCGCTGTACGAGGTGTTCCCGTACGTCGCGCTCCCGGTGCTGTAATTGCTGTAGCCCATCCCATTGAAGCCGTTATAAATGGTCGCGGAGTGGGTACCGTTACCGTACTGGCTGTTGGTCGTGACCGTGATCATCTGCGGGTTGGCGCCGGGGCCTGCCGGAACCTGATAGGTCACACTGCCGTCCGCGTTATAGACCGGGTTATACATCGTACCGCCGTAGTCAAAGTACCCGGGCTCCCAGTCGTTGTCGATGTCGTCCGAAGTCACCGTGACTGTGTTGCTCGGGCCGGACCAGTCGCTGTATTCACCGCCGATAAACTTCGCGCGGATGATGTAGTAATACTTGCCGGTCGAGGAAAAGCTGATGCTGTAGCCGGTATCGGAAGTCCTGTAGGTATTATAGTTGGTCTTCCAGACGCCGTCATGCATGCGCGCGAGCTGCAGCTCATACTTATCGACTGCCTCTCCCTGGGCATACGAAGCGCTCCAGCGCGCCTCCCCGTCCTCGGTCAGCGTAACGCTGTTCCAGGTGACCGGAACTGTTGCAAAGGACGCGAACGCCCAGGTTGCACTCATAAGTATTGCAGCTGCAAGAATCTTTGCCGGTTTTCTCAGTGAACAAATATTCATGTATAACCTCTTTACGTTAAGAAATGGCCATAAAATAAGGGCTGTACCCTTAAGTTGTAACATGAACAACCGTAAAAGTACAGCCCGTTAATTAAAACGTAAAGATTGGAAAAATAACCCGGATTACTTGTTAGCCTTGATCTCGCGGATAGCTCCGATCAGCATCGGAGTTACCTTGAAGAGGTCGCCTACGATACCGTAGTCAGCGATCTCGAACATCGGAGCTGACGGGTTGGTATTGACAGCGATGATCATCTCGGAATCCTGCATGCCGGCCTTGTGCTGGATAGCACCGGAGATACCAAGAGCTACGTAAACCTTCGGATGGACCGTCTTACCGGTCTGTCCTACCTGGTGGTCTGCAGACAGCCAGCCGGAGTCGATAACGACACGGGAGCCGCCCAGAACGCCGTGAAGCTCATCAGCCAGTTCCTGGCCGAGCTTGATGCCGCCCTCAACATCCTTAGCGATACCACGGCCGACAGAAACGATGTACTCAGCGCCGACAAGGTCAACCAGCTTCTTAGCTGCCTTCTCAACGGAAAGGACCTTGGTCTCGAAGTCGCTCTCAGCGAGTGCAACATTCTCCTTGATGATCTCAGCAGCATTTGCTCTTGCCTCATCGAACGGAGCCTTCTTCATAACGCCCGGACGAACGGTAGCCATGGAAGGACGGAAACGCGGGCAGATGATGGTAGCCATCAGGTGGCCGCCGAATGCCGGACGGGTCATCTTCAGGTCATGAGAAACATCATGCTTCTCACCCATAACCATTGCATGATCAAGACCTGCGATCCTTGCCTCATCCAGAGTGGAAGCGCCTCTCAGGAACTGCTGGTAGCCCGGTACGTCGACATCCAGATGTGTGCAGTCTGCGCACAGACCGGTGTGAAGTCTTGCAGCGCAGCGCGGACCTAAGTCACGGCCGATGTTGGTGGCGCCGAACAGAACGACTTCCGGCTTTCTTTCC
>JAFTBX010000113.1 GCA_017455005.1 Lachnospiraceae bacterium
GCTGCAAGAAATTCCATCCCCCAAGCAGGTTTTATATTTCAATGTCCTACTTGGGGGTAGCATATCATCTGATAAGCACGCGAATCTGAAGTATAGATTAGGGAACCGGCATTTTGGGTCAGAAGGATATTATGTCATCACAGCAGGCATGAATGAAGCAATGATAAAGAAAGAGATCCAGGAACAGGAAAAGCATGATATCATACAGGACAAACTGAGCGTAAAAGAGTACGAGAATCCTTTTAAGGATTAACAAGCAGTACAAACGCCCCTTCAGGAGCGGCGGCGAGTCAAAAGCGATATGGTTTGAACGGCAGGGAAATGCGAAAGCATTTTCCTGCTGCCCAATGAGAAAGCCAGCGTCATGAGACGCTGGCTTAGCAACAGAGGCTTATAGCCTCAGATCGAACCGCCCGTTCGACGGGTGGGCGCGATGATCTGTGAAGATTTCAGGCTCAGGAGTTTCCCAGGGTCTGCAGCTTTTCCATGGAGCCGTACAGCTTCTGCAGGTGCTCATAGTCGGCGGGATCGTAGAAGGGAAGGTGTCCCTGGCCGAATTCCTTTGCGACTTCCAGGCAGAAACGGGCAGCCTCTTCGATATCGTCGTAGTGACTGCATCCCGTACCGCATCCGGGAACCATGGTCTCGGTGGTGATGGCTACACCAATAACCGGGGCCTCGGTGCAGGTGCAGGGCTGCATGATGGAGTTGAGATGGTGGACATCATTGCCGTAAGGCGTGATGTCCTGCATATTCACTGCGAAAACGTAGGGAAGGCGGCCGGTCGTGCGCTGCATGATGTCGAGCATCTCCTCGGGTTCACGGAGGATCCAGCCCTTCTTTACGGGCTGAGAGATGGCGAAGCCTCTCGTATTGATGATGCGGTTACCTTTCGTCGTGTCGATGGAAAGGATGGCATCGAGATCCGGCGAGACTTCCTCCTTATTCACCTGCGCGATGGAGACCGGTGAATCCATGAAGGGAACCGGATCGTGCGGGCGGGTGGGGGCAGTCGGACAGATGTGGGTGGAGATGAAGAGGTCGCCGTAGAGGGCGTCGCCCTTCTTTCGCATGTCCAGGACCTTCGCGGCGATCGCAAGGGCCGCCAGCGCGCCGTCACCGTCCGAGACGAAGCCGATCATTTCCGGACGGGCGCCCAGGCCGCCGAGCCGTCCGAGGATGCCAAGGGTCGGGGCGGAGCCGCCGACGCTCTTACCGTTCGTGCCAGGGATGCGGACCTTCACCATGTGCGTTGTTCCCTTTTCACCAGTGAGGGGATAGGTTTCAGCGTCGACTTCGGGGTCGATGCCCTTCAAATACTTGACAACTGCTTCGCCGTCTGCGTGGATGTCGTCCAGAATGTCATAAATTTCCAGAATCTGTTTCAGTAACATGGGTGCTCCTTTCTAAATCGGTTCAGATGTAATCTCTTCTGAGAAGTTCGTACAAGGCAATCAGTCCCTCGGACATGACCGGGTCGAGGACAGGGATCTTCAGATCCTTTCCAAGCGACTCGAAGATGCCGATCGTGGACATGCCGGTGCAGCTCAATGCAATGACGTCGGCCCCCTTCTCCCTTTCTTTTGCTGCCGCTTCCCTTGAGGCCTCGTATCCTGCGGAGGTCATCAGGTCGAGGGTGCTGACGACGCCTTCACCCTTCGCAGAGCCGACAAGCTTATCGCCAAAGACCTTCCGGTAGCCGATGGGCAGCTCGTCCGTGATGCCGAGGGCTGAGGGGCGGTCGCCGTAGTAAAGGGCAAGTGCGGCGGTGCTCCGGCCGCCGCCGATCACGGGAATCTTCACGACTTCGCGGCACTCGTTGACCGCAGGATCACCGGCACAGCTGATGATCAGGGCCTCGCAGCCGTCTGCCTCCATTTCCCTCGCGAGTTCGACTATTTTCGGAACGGCGATGATCTCGGTCGCGTCGTCGTGGATGCCTTCATACTGGTCGGGGATACAGCGGGAGACTGTCTTAAACATGGGGTAGTACTTTTCGAGCAGTTTTCCGTGGAGATTCAGGAGTTCTTCATCCTCCGTCGTCAGGACACGGATCACGCCGATCTTGTATTGTTTCATAGCAGTGCCTCTCTTTCGTCAAAGGGCGATCAGATCATAAACTCACCGTTTTTCAGAACGAGCAGGTCGTCCAGATAGAGGGTCGGATTTTTGATGATGCCGTCCAGGTGGCAATCAGCTTTGTTTGTCCTGCCGAAGCCGGTGTTCGAGCCGAAGGCGATGTGGACAGTGTGGTAGGCTTTCTCGTCCTCTAAGATTACGCCGATGATGCGCGCGGCATAGTTCGTGCCGATGCCGAGCTCTGCCAGAGTCGCGTTTTAGGGACTCATCAGAAGGATAGAAAACTTGTCGGCGTGAGCACCCTCAATGGAGACGAGTTTTCCGTCTTTTACCGTGACCGTGAGGGGTGTTTCCAGGAGACCGACGTTGACCATCGAGCCATCGATGATCATCGTGCCGTTCGAGCCGTTCTCCAAAGGTGCGATGTAGGCCTCACCGGAAGGAAGATTGCCGGCGGCCCCTTTCTCCCGGTACACGCCGGGAGAGGCAATGCCCGGCCGACCTCGAAGATCCAGTGTCAGAA
>JAFTBX010000114.1 GCA_017455005.1 Lachnospiraceae bacterium
CAGCCAGGCAATGTCGTCCACCGTGGTCAGGATATGCGCGTCCGCGCCTGCCTTTTCCATCGCGTTCTTCATATCCGCGATCTTATCTGCCGCGGACTTGCCGGTATATTTTTCATCAAGGATCCAGCACGGCGTTACTTTTTGTGCCGGTCTCGTCTCCCACAGCTCGCCGCAGAGATCTCTTTCATATACGCAGCTTACGCCCTTGGTGTGAACCTTGTCCGCCAGTGCCTTTCCTTCGCGGAACGGGGTGCATTTTCCGTCAAATCCGAGTGTGCCGCCTTCAGGAAGGTTCTCAAGGATCCAGTCGTTCATCAGCGGCGTCTCCGGCTCGCCCATGCGCATCAGCTCGATGCCGCTGCCCGCGAGCTGGTTTTCTGCCTGCGTGAAATAACGGCCGTCCGTCCAGAGAGCTGCCTTACCGGCTCCGCTCCCTTCCGAAGCGTCAGCATTGCCCGCATCTTCCTTCCCGGCTGTCACGACCAGCTTGCCGTCTCCGCCGGTAAATCCGCTGTATTCTTCCAGCGCGTGGAAATGCTCGCTGACATACTCGCTTAAGTGCTCGTCAATGTCCGACACAACATATACATCGATACCGAGCTCGCGCATCCTGCGCTGCAGTTTTAAAACCTGTTCTCTCATTTATCTGTCCCCCAAAGTATTGTTTTACGGTTCCATACATTTCTGCCTGATTTGACATTTGGCTGCCTGATACGTATTTTTGAATCGATCCGCGGCAGCCGGCATTTTTATAAAACTTTAATGCTCTGTCCGTTGTCTTCCAGGCAGAACCGTGCTATATTATAGCCTGCTTATCATCTTAGTACCAGTCCGGAATTTTCGCAAGATTCTTATATGTCTGCTGATCACTATTATTCCGACCACTGCCTTTACTTAATCTACACTCAAAGCAAAAAGGAGAATCTATGGATCTGTCTGATTATCTCAAAAAACGGAAAACGTATCTGGAAAACAAAATTGAAAGCCTCGAAAGCAATTTAACAAATGCACCCGAGGGAAGGCTTGCTTGTGCAAAATCAAATGGTAATTTGCGTTGGTATGTTTCAGACTCTACATGTAAGCCAGCCAAGTATACTTATCTTAATAAGAGCAATTACCCGTTAATTCGTTCTCTTATACTCCGGGATATGAATCAGGCGCGGTTAAAAGACTTAAATGATGAATTAACCATTGTAAATGCATATATCGACACCTTGGACAGCCCGTCCGGAGCTTATCGCAGGTTAGTTGAGACCCGTCCTCATTATCTGCATTTTTTAGGCGAATCAAATCCTCCTTTAAACGAACGAATTCAGGCTTGGCTTGCGGAAGAATACCCCTATAACCCTGAAAGAAAAAACTATACAGTTGTCGCGGATAACGGACTGATGGTTCTTTCAAAGTCAGAAGCATTGATCATACGTCTTTTTATCGAGCACAATATTCCTTTTCGTTACGAATGTCCGGTAGAGGTATTCGAAACCATTTACTATCCCGATTTTACGATTATGCATCCACGTACCGGGCAGATTCTTCTCTGGGAACATTTCGGTCTGATGGAGCGTGATTATTACGCGGCAAAAAACGCGAAAAAGGTAGCAGACTATCGCAAACTGGGATACTTTCCTTTTAGAAACTTTCTGATGACATTTGAATACAGTGACATGCCTTTTGACATCACTACTGCCGATGACCTAATCATCCGGTATTTGTCATAACGGTTCCATAGACAACGATTGAAAGCTTTGACGAGCAGCGCTCATTGGTCGGACCAATTAGAATAGCTATGAATTTTAAATTCTTAAAAAACATAGCTACTATTCTTTCATTTTGACGACAATTCCATCCAAAAGTAGCTATGTTGAGCTTCAACCGAGAATTCATAGCTATAAATCAGAGAAAAATAGCTATAAACAGATGAATACATCGTTTTATAGCTATTTTAGAAAAAAATATCAATTTCTAATGCCGCAAAATAGCTATGAATCGGACATTTTTAGAAATCATAGCTATCACCCCCTCGCCCTAACGCAAGGGCTGCCAACTGCATATGCTCCAGGTCAAGGCATTGTGGCAGAAACTATAGATATGTCAGACTGCATGTGGCTTCAGGACCCGTCCATGTCTCAGACATATCCGCGGCATCAGCCCTCATCGTCAGCTCGCGTCATCAGCCCTCGATCATCCCAAAATGCCGGCAGGCGTTGTAGATGCCGTCGCTGCGAATGTCGTCCGTCACGTAGTCTGCGGCAGCCTTGACGGATTCGTCGGCATTGCCCATGGCGATGCCAATGCCGGCGGCCTTCAGAAGCGCCAGGTCGTTCGGTGAATCACCGAATGCATAGGTATCAGCGATGCTGATCCCGAAGTGCTCGCACATACGCTTCATGCCCTCTGCCTTGCTGAAACCACGCTCGACGACATCTGCGCCGACGCCGCCGTTAAAGGAAAAAAGCTCCAGCATTGGAAAGTCAGTCTCGATCATGTCTTTTTCCGCAGCCAGGTCGCCGGCGTAGGAAAGCGCCGTCACTTCGATATCCCTCTGAAACAGCTCTTCAAACGGCACAAAGTTTCGTTTCACAGCCTTGGTGTAGGAAAGATCGGACGCCCGCTTCTTTTCCGGGCAGATGAAGAAGTCTTCGCTGCCGATACTTGTTCCCATGCAAATGTTGCGCGACGTACAGTACTCGTAGATCTCATGGAGCAGCTGCCTGTCCATCTTGTGCGCGAACAGCAAATCGTCGCCGATCGTGATCTTATTGCCGTTTTGGTGAATGATGGCGTCCGGCCGGACCATGTGCTTATAAGCCACACTGTAGTGCGTGTCCATATCGCGGCCGGTTGAAAGGACCACATGGTAGTTAGGCCGAAGCAGATCCAGCGCTTTCAGCGCGCTGTCCGGGATCGCATTGGCCCAGTTGTCGAGGAGCGTTCCGTCAAGGTCAAAGAACGCGATGCCTCGTTTCTCTTTATGATCAAGGTTTTTTATCATTTAAACTGCTTTGTGTCCCTTTATATTATTTTACATCAGTTCTTGAAGCTGTGGATCGGTGCCGGGATGCGGCCCTTTCTCTCGATAAAAGCATCGCAGGAGAAACGGTTGACCGGCATTATCGGCGCATAGCCGAGCAGGCCGCCGAAGGTAGCTGTCTCACCGACACCCTTGCCGATGACCGGGATCAGTCGTACCGCCGTCGTCTTCTGATTGATCATGCCAATGGCCGCCTCGTCGGCGATAATGCCCGCGATCGTGGAGGCCGGCGTATCGCCCGGGATCGCGATCATGTCGAGACCAACCGAGCAGACGCAGGTCATGGCTTCCAGCTTTTCAAGCGTAAGCGCGCCCTCATGCACAGCGTCGATCATACCCAGATACTCGCTGACAGGGATAAACGCGCCGGAAAGGCCGCCCACATAAGAAGACGCCATAACACCGCCCTTCTTGACCTGGTCGTTCAGGATCGCAAGCGCTGCCGTCGTGCCCGGCGCGCCCGCGCGCTGAAGACCCATCTGTTCCAGGATCTCCGCGACGGAATCTCCGATCGCAGGCGTAGGAGCAAGCGAAAGGTCCACAATGCCAAACGGCACGTCCAGACGGCGTGAAGCCTCCTGCGCTACGAGCTGGCCAACTCTGGTGACCTTGAAAGCTGTCTTTTTGATCGTCTCACAAAGGACTTCAAAGCTTTCGCCGCGCACCTTTTCGAGTGCCGACTTGACGACACCGGGACCGCTGACGCCGACATTGATGACCGCGTCGCCTTCCGTCACGCCGTGAAATGCGCCCGCCATGAACGGGTTGTCATCCGGGGCATTGCAGAACACAACGAGCTTTGCGCAGCCGAGAGAGTCCCGGTCCGCGGTCAGCTCAGCCGTCTTTCGGATGATTCCGCCCATCAGACGGACTGCGTCCATATCGATACCTGTCCTGGTAGAGCCGACATTGACAGAAGAACAGACCATCTCCGTCGTGGCAAGCGCCTCCGGGATGGATTCGATCAGCAGCCTGTCAGAAGTCGTCATGCCCTTATTGACAAGTGCCGAGTAGCCGCCGAGGAAGTTGATGCCGATCTCCTTTGCCGCGCGGTCCAGTGTGCGGGCAATGCTGACGTAATCCTCAGGCGTCTTGCAGGCGCCCGCACCGACCAGTGAAATCGGGGTGATGGACACTCTCTTGTTGACGATCGGAATGCCGAAATCCTTGGAGATTGCCTCGCCTGTCTCGACCAGGTGGGAGCCAAGGCGCGTGATCTTTTCATAAATGCGCTCGTTCAGACGGGTGACGTCCGCGTCGGCGCAGTCGAGAAGGCTGATGCCGAGCGTGATCGTACGCACGTCAAGCAGCTCCTGCTCTATCATTTTGTTGGTCTCACGGACCTCAAACAGATTGATCATGATGAATCCTTTTCTATATTTGTCTCAGCTGAAATCAAAAGCGATTAATGAGGCATGGACCGCCATATGCATCCCCCGGGGCCTCATATCCGGTGCATCTTGGTGAAGATTTCTTCTTTCTGTGTCAGAATACGCAGACCGATTTCCTCGCCGAGTTCACGAAGTTCATCCGAAACGACGCCGAACTCTTTCGTACATTTCTGCATGTCCGCGATGACCATCATGTTGAACATATCACCCAGGATCGTCTGGCTGATATCGAGGATGTTGATATCGTTGTGAAAAAGATATGTGGTCACCCTGGCAATGATGCCGAGTGTGTCCTTTCCGACTACTGTGATTATGATCTTATCCATATATTACCTCCTGAGGCAACTGTATCTCAGCGCTTCTATTATTCAGATCATTTTACATTAACAGGTCTGACTTTAACCTATCGTGTATTTTAGCATAAATGTGTTATAATGACGAGGAAAATCGACAGACAAGTTTGCTTATATGAAGATTTGACGACCATGGAACAACGAGGGAAGCCACAGCTTCCCGAGATGTTATAATGACGGGGAAATCGACAGGAGACTCCGATACGGGTATGACAAAGCTTTTCAAACATGATTCCGACAACACATCCTCCGAAACCGCTATGCGCGGTGTGGTTCAGAACTGTGTCCTTGCGGCAGTCACGCTGGCGCTTCTGTTTGCAATGAGCTTTGCCGTAGACGGGGAGTTTCACCCCAGTCATCTGGTCCTCCTGGCAGTACCGGTGTTCTTTTCTCTCGCGCTGAAGCTGACATCGGCAGCCAGACGCAAAGCGTCCGACGCAGCCGAAGTGTCTGAAAATTCTGTGGCGCACAAAGCGTCTGTCGTGCCGAAAGCGCCGGAGGCTTCGGTATCCTCCGATGTCCAAACATCATCCGAATGCAGTTCATGTACCCCCACTTTGCATAGCAATTATAGTGTTAGCAGCAACACCAGATCCACCCATTCTGATATTTGTGGTATTAGCGTTATTGATGCTTCCACTCATAAATATCATGTCGCAGAAATGGCAGCAAAAGTTTCCACCCGTGACTCACGTCTGGACCTGCTGCGCCTCTTTGCGATTGCCGGCGTCATCTGCATCCACGCTGTCGACGCCATGTTTCCTTCCATTACAACCGGCGCTCCGCTGGACCCTGCCATGCTTGCGCGCATTCCGGACGCGGGGGCGCTTGACCTATACGCTGCCATCCGCACCTGCTGCTATGGATTCAACATTGTCTACATTATGATCTCGGGCGCGCTGCTGATGCGATGGAAGGACGAGCCCCTGAAGGACTTCTACCTCAAGCGGGTGTCCAAGGTCCTGCTGCCGCTCCTTATCTATTACTTCTTCTACCAGTGGCAGAACGGCCTGTTGTTTCCGCTCTCCGCTTCCCGCATCGCCGGCATTTTCCGCGGCTTTTTCACTGCGGATATCGAGCTGTGCCCGTTTTACTGGCTGATCTACATCATCATCTCACTGTACCTGATCTATCCGTTTATGCGGCACATGATGAAAGATCTCCCCTATCCCGCGCTGACTGTGCTGGCAGCCGGCATTGCCATCTTTTCAGGTCTTGTCGCCTATACGCCGTTTGTTTTTGCGCCGGTCATCGGTTTCTGGCTGGGCTACGCGATCCTCGGCTACTGGGTCACGCGTCCCGAATCGCGCCGTTTCGATTGGTTCCTGCTCATCTTCGGCGCCTTGCAGGCCGTCGTCATCTACCTGCTGATCCGCAGGAGCACACTTGACGGTACCGGCTACGGCGGATACATGGGACTGGTCACGCCGTATACCCCGATCATGGTTTTCCTGTGCCTCGGATACTTCGCATTCATCTACCGACTGCCCGCGCGTCTGTTTTCGGATGTCCGGGATGCCCGTCCCAAAGCGGCAGCGGATATCAGGAGCAGGTTCCTTCGCTTCTTCAGCAAATACAGCTTCTCCGCCATCCTCGTGCACTGGTGGGTGCTGTACTTCATCCTCGGGCGCTTTTATCCGCAGACTGCCGCAGCCGCTTCTGCTTCTGCTTCTGCCAATGCTGCCGGCATTTTCAGGAGTCTCTTCAGCACCGGAGGAATTTTCCACAGTTTCTTCCTCTCCGGTGGCATTTTCCGCATGATCTATGACACGCTGCTGAACGTTACGGGCACGCATCTTGCGCTGATCTGGCTCGTGGCTGCAGACCTTGTCCTCTCGGTGCTGATCGGCGCCCTGCTGGAGGAATACGTGTTGAAAGCGCCGCTCTGGCTGTGGGATAAACTTTGTTCCGCCGCCAGCCGGAGACCATGAGTCCGGCTGCTTTGCCGTTGTACTGATCCAAGACGCTACGTCTCCGCTCCTGACCGGTCAGAGTAAAAACCACCCGAAAGTGTGTCCCGTTTTCTGATCAACAAAGCCCAGTAACCAGAGGATCGGCAGATATAGATGCATCTCCCTGTTTGAGCGGAATTTGCATCTACATTCAGATAGTATTTGTCACAAAAAAAAGGAAAAGTTAGTTGCATTTCCGGTATATTCAGGGATTTGCAACTAACTTTTTTGTAATTGTAGATGCAAACAGCTTCTTAGAGCCTGTTTGCATCTATATTTTGGAATGTTTTGTAATAAAGCTTCTGAAAATGTACTGCAAATCAATCATTTCACGAAAAATGCATCTACATTTTCTATAATGTCGCACAGCGTGGTTCGTCCGCACAGTTCAGCGCGTGCGCACAATACTTTCGCTTACTCTTCCATCTTCTTATACTTCTCGTAGCGCTTCGCTGCTTCTGCTTCACCAATCGCGAAAAGCTTCTCGGCGTTGTCCGGGAAGGTCCGCTTCAGGGACGCGTATCTTGCTTCTCCGTCCAGGAATTCGGAAAATGCCATCGAAGGCGCCTTGGAATCGACGTGCATCGGATGCTCATCACGCGGATCGTAATGGTAGAGGTTCCAGTAACCGCTCTGTACGGCGCGCTTCATCTCATCCTGTACCTTGCTCATGCCGCCCTTGATGCCATGGGATACGCACGGGCAGTACGCGATGACCACTGACGGTCCGTCGTATTCTTCCGCTTCTTTCAACACACGGATCAGCTGGTTCATGTCCGCACCCATCGCGACCTGCGCGACGTAGACGTTGCCATAGGTCATCATGATGGCGCCGAGATCCTTCTTGCGGCTCTTCTTTCCGGAGGACGCAAACTGTGCGACCGCGCCGATCGGGGTTGCCTTGGAGCTCTGTCCGCCCGTGTTGGAGTAGACTTCGGTGTCGATGACCAGTACGTTAATGTTCTCGCCCTGGGCGATCACATGATCAAGGCCGCCGAAGCCGATATCATATGCCCAACCGTCACCGCCGAACATCCAGAAGGTCTTCTTTGCAAGCTGGTCCTTGTACTTGAGGATCTGCATCATCAGATCCGGTGAAATACCCTTGTCCTCTGAGCTCACAGCCGCAGTCAGTGCCGCAACAAGCGCATCCGTCGCTTTTCTCGAGCCGTCGAGATCATTGTAGGTATCCAGCCAGTTACGGCATGCCGTAAGGACATCCGAATCCTCCACTGCGGCAGAAACTTCCGCTCTGCCGGATGCCGCAAATGCATCCGGAGCCGTTTCTGCGTCCGGAGTGTCCGGAGTCTCAGCTGCTTTCGCGCGGTCTGCTTCCAGCATCGCAACAAGCTTTTCTACGCGCATCTTCTGGGCATCACGCTGCTGCTGTACGGAGAGATAGAGACCAAGCTCCAGCTCCGCGTTGTTTTCGAACAGGCTGTTGGTCCAGGCCGGTCCGAAGCCGCGCTTGTTGGTCGTATAGGGGATGCCAGGCATCGGGGAGCCCCAGGCCTGTGAGCATCCGGTTGCGTTTGCCCAGTAGACCTTGTCTCCGAAGAGTTGGGTCAGAAGCTTCGCGTAGGAGGTCTCCGCACAGCCGGCACAGGCCGCGGAAAACTCCACGAGCGGCTGACGGAACTGTGAACCCTTGACAGTATACGGATTGAACACATCTCCCTTGTCCGAAAGTGAGAGGCCATACTCCCAGGTCGCTTTCTGCTGTTCACCGGGCTGGGCGGGCATCATTTTCAGTGCCTTGTCCTTCACCGGACATACATTTGCGCAGCTGCCGCAGCCGGTACAGTCGTATGCCGAGATCTGCATCGTGAAGCGGTACTTCGGCGTGTCATCCTGAGATGCAACAGCCGCTGCCTGTCCTGCCCCTGCACTGCCTGATGCTCCCGGAGCTGTAACCGCTGCTGCGGTACTTACAGCCGTCGTCTTCGGAAGTCCCTTGGCCGGAACGGTCACAAATCCCTCCGGTGCTGCCGCCGCTTCCGCCTCATCCACAAGGTACGGACGGATCGCCGCATGCGGACAGACATAAGCGCACTGGTTGCACTGGATGCACTTATCCGCATCCCAGACGGGAACATTGACGGCGATGCCGCGCTTTTCATAGGCAGTCAGACCCATCTCGATTGCGCCGTCTTCTCTTCCTTCAAATGCACTGACCGGCAGATCATCGCCTTTCTGGCGGTTGATCGGGATCAGGATGTTTTTCACCACATCCGGAAGTGAAGGATCGATCTCGTAAGTATCCGGCTCCACTGCGCCCCATGCCTCGGGGATCGGGATCTCATAGACCTTCTCCGCGCCCGCTTCGATCGCTGCCACGTTCTGCGCAACGACCGCGTCACCCTTACGGAAATAGGTGCGGCGCGCCGCTTCCTTCATGTTCTCCAGTGCTTCTTCGACAGGCATCAGATCAGAGACCTTGAAAAATGCTGCCTGCAAAACGGTATTGGTATGGCTGCCGAGTCCGAGTTCCTCCGCGATCGCGGTCGCGTTGATCACATACAGATGGATCCCGCGATCATGCAGCTGGCGCTTTACGCGGTCCGGAAGATGCGCTCCCACCGACTCCGCGTCATTGCCCCAGATGCAGTTTAAGAGGAAGCTTCCGCCCGGCTTGATCTCATCCACGATATCATACTGCGACATATAGCTCTGGTTGTGGCAGGCCACGAAGTCCGCGTGCTTAACATAGTAAGAGCTGATGATCGGCTTTTTGGAAAGACGCAGGTGCGACTTGGTGATACCGAAGGATTTCTTGGCATCATACTCAAAGTAAGCCTGCGCGTACATATCGGCGCAGTCGCCGAGGATCTGTACGGTGTTATGGTTGGCGCCCACGGTGCCGTCGCCGCCGAGTCCCCAGAACTTGCAGCTGTAAATGTCGGAGTCCGCACTGCTGTCGCCGATCGCGTCGATCTTCGGCACCGGCAGGGAAAGATGCGTTACATCATCTTCGATGCCGATGGTGAAGCTGCGTACCGGTTCCTCAGAAGCGAGGTTGTTAAAGACGGCAACGATCTGCGCAGGATCGGTGTCCTTGGAGCTTAATCCGTAACGACCGCCGATGACAAGGATGCGGGAAGCGTCAGTATAAGCATCTTCCGAGCCGTCGGCATTGCCCGCAGCGTCTGCCGCCGCACGCTCGCGTTCCATCTCGGAAACCGCTGCAGCGACATCCAGGTAAAGCGGCTCACCGATGCTGCCCATTTCCTTGCAGCGGTCAAGCACGGCGATGCGCTTCACGCCTTCCGGCAGTTCATCGATAAAGTGTTTTACGGAGAAAGGCCTGTAGAGATGTACCTGCAGATAGCCGTATCTGCGGCGCTCTTTTCCTGCAGTACTGCCGTTTGCTTTAGCTGCAGCTTCTTCCGCTGCTGCCTGCGCATTCATATAGTCGACCGCCTCTCTAGCGGCACCGGAAACAGAGCCCATGGCGATGACAACGTCTGTCGCCTCCGGGTCTCCGTAGTAATCAAACAGATGGTAATGCCGGCCGGTGATCTCCGCTTCACGGTCCATATACTCCTGCACGATGTCCGGAAGAGCATCATAGAAGGGGTTGTGCGCCTCACGCACCTGGAAATACACGTCGCCGTTCTGCACTGTAGCGCGAAGCAGCGGGTGCTCCGGATTGAGCGCGTGCGCGCGGAAACGGTCGAGAGCTTCCTGATCCATCAGCTTGGAAAGCTCCTTGACATCCGGCATATCGATACGGCTCAGCTCATGAGAGGTGCGGAAGCCGTCGAAGAAATGCATGAAGGGAATGCTGCCCCTGACCGCGCTCAAGTGCGCAATGGCAGCAAGGTCCGCTGCTTCCTGAACAGAGCCGGAGCTCAGCTGCGCAAAACCGGTCTGGCGGCACGCCATGACATCGGAATGGTCGCCGAAAATGCTGAGCGCATGTGTGCCGACGGTACGCGAAGCCACGTGCAGGACTGCCGGCAGCCTTTCGCCCGCGATCCTGTAGAGCACCGGGACCATCAGCATCAGGCCCTGGCTGGAGGTATAGCTCGTGGCAAGCGCGCCTGCCTGCAGTGCGCCGTGCACTGCGCCGATGGCTCCCGCCTCGGACTGCATTTCGATCAGACGGACACGCTGATCAAACATGTTTTTACGGCCGTTGGCACTCCACTGATCCGTGCTTCCCGCCATCGGTGAAGACGGCGTGATCGGGTAGATCGCCGCGATCTCCGTAAATTCGTAGGCAACATGGGCAGCCGCGCCGTTGCCGTCGATCGTCATAAAATTACTCATAGACTTTACCTGTTTTAGTTAAACGAAACGGCAAAAACGCGTCTTAAAGACGGTAGGTTTTTGCCGTTATGATTGAGTTATTGTATCCGGATCAGCAGACGGTATAGATCCAGCCGAGCTTATCCTCGGACTTGCCCCACTGAATGGAGGTCAGTTCATCATAAAGATGCTGCGTGGTTGCGCCGATCTTGCCGTTATTGATCTCGTATTCCTTGCCTTCCGCATAGAGCCAGCCTACCGGAGAGACAACTGCTGCGGTACCGGTGCCCCATGCCTCTTCGAGCTTGCCTGCTTCCGCAGCTTCGATCAGCTCCTCGAGAGAGACCTTGCGCTCTTCCACCGTCATGCCTTCGCTGCGGCAGAGCTCCAGGATGCTCTTACGGGTAATGCCGGGCAGGATGGAGCCTTCATCCAGGCTCGGAGTAACGATCTTGCCGTCGATCTTGAACATGATGTTCATGGAACCGACTTCCTCGACATACTTACGCTCAACGCCGTCAAGCCACAGTACCTGGGTGTAGCCCTTCTGCTCCGCGAGAACGGAAGCACGCTGCGCTGCGGAGTAGTTGCCGCCGCACTTGGTATAGCCTGTGCCGCCGCGGACCGCACGTACGTCGCGCTCTTCGACCATGATCTTGACCGGGTTGATGCCCTGCGGATAGTACATGCCTGACGGAGCCAGGATGATCATGAACAGCGCATGGCGAAGGGTGTGCAGACCGACGTTCTGGTCATCACCGAAGATGACCGGACGGATGTAAAGGGAGGTA
>JAFTBX010000010.1 GCA_017455005.1 Lachnospiraceae bacterium
CCCGTCGCAAGACATGCGGCGGGGATACTTGTATCATCTTCAGAAAGGAAGTCATAGCAATGAGTGTTTCGCCCCAGGTTGAGGCTGCCCTTGAAAGAATAGCGCAGCAGCCCGGACACGTCGGTTTTTATTATAAGGATCTTACAGATGGCAGCTCGGCCGGTTTTCAGGAATATGAGCCGATCGTCGCGGCAAGCGTGATCAAAATCCCGATACTGGTAGAGTTTTTTGAGCAGATGCAGGAAGGGACACTTTTCCCGGATGAGGAATTCGTGATCCGCCAGGAGGATAAGCTGCCCTCCTGCGGCGCTCTGAATTACATGCATGCGGGGTTGCATGTTTCCGCCCTCGATCTTGCAACTTTGATGATCATTCTCAGTGACAATACAGCGACCAATCTGCTGATCAAGCGGGTCGGTATGGACAACGTCAACCGCAGAATGCGCATGCTTGGCTGTCAGGGGATTACCCTGCGCCGGCTGCTTTTCGACAGCGAAGCTTCCGCACGCGGCATCGAGAACACCGTCACGGCTTACGATATCGCCCTTCTCCTGCGAAAAATGCAAGAAGGCGAGCTTCCTTATTCAGAAAAGATGCTGCAGATCCTCCGGAATCAGCGTCTGAACGGCAAGATTCCGTTCTGGCTGCACGGTATTCCGATCGCTCACAAAACCGGCGAAGACGATGGCATCACGCACGACTGCGGTATCATTTATACAGAAAAGCCCTTCATTGTCTGTTTCCTGGCCGAACAGACGGATGTCCCCGCTTTTGAAAGGTGCATTCAGGAAATCTCCCGCGATCTGGCCGAATCGGCAAAATGAATTAATCTGTCCAAAAAATTGCAAATTCTGACAAAAGTCTTGACGTTCCCAGCAAAAAAGAGTATAGTATACGGCATAGAAACATAATAAAAGGAGGATAACCATGAAAAAGTTATTGGCGATCGTGCTCGCTGCGGTTCTTGCCTGCGGCGTGCTCGCCGGATGCCAGAACAATGGCGGCAAATCTTCTTCTACCGAGAAGACGGTTTTCCGTACACTGCACTCATCCGATGTTGAGACTCTCAACTATCTGAACACTGGTAACACCTATGACATGTCCCTTGCGGCAAATACACAGGACTGTCTGATCGAGTATGATCCTCTCGGCAATATTAAGGAAGCGGTAGCTACCAAATGGGAAGTTTCCGATGATCAGCTGACCTGGACCTTCACCCTGCGCGATGATATCAAGTGGCTGGACTACACCGGCAAAGAGGTCGGCAAGCTGAAGGCTGCCGATTTCGTCACCGCTGCGGAATACGCCCTCAACTTCTATACCGATACCGCGTATATGTATGAGGAAGCGCGTATTCTCAACGCTCATGAGCTTCTGGAACAGGAAGAAGGCATCACCTTCGACATGGTCGGTGTTGAGGCCGTTGACGACACAACCCTGAAGTTCACGCTCAACAAGCCCTGCCCGTATTTCCTGAGCTGCACGACCTACGGATGCTTCATGCCGATCTCCGCGGACTGCCTGACGGCTTTCTATCCGGATTTCGCGAACCGCGCCAGCTGGACACCGGACGACTGGTCCGTTTTCTCCGAAGCGCTTGACGGTGTTGACTACACCAAGCTGTGGTACTGCGGCAGCTACTACATGAGCGAGTATTCTCCTTCCGAGAAATACGTCATGACCAAGAACCCGACATACTGGGACGCGGACAACGTATTCATCAAGGAGATCCAGAGCACCTATAACAAAGAGGCTGACACCATTGCTCCCGAGATGTATCTCCGCGGTGAGCTGGATGAGGCCGACATCACCAGCACGATGGCCAAGAGCTGGATGGCTGATCCCGAGAAGAAGGATTACGTCCATCCGGAGCGCATCCAGCCTGACTACTCCTACTTCTTCAGCTTCGACTTTGCTCCTCAGTTTGACGCGGAGTATGAGCCGGACAACTGGCTGATCGCCGTTAACAGCGAAAACTTCCGTAAGTCCATCTTCTACGGTCTGAACCGTATCGGCGCCATCAAGATTTCCGATGAGAACAACGCCGAGGTCATGATCCAGAATACCGTTACGCCGCGCGACTTCTGCGTATCCGGCGGCAGCGACTACGTCGATTATCAGGTATTCCAGGATCTGTACGTCAACGATCCGGCAACGACCAAGGACGTATACTTCAACGAAGATCTGGCTCTTGAGTACAAGGAAAAGGCTATTAAAGAGCTGACCGACAAGGGTGCGACCTTCCCGGTCAAGATCCTCCTTCCTTATAACCCGAACGTTTCCGACTGGGATGCGGAATGCATGTATGTACAGCAGCAGCTGGAAGGCCTTCTGGGAACCGATTACATCGACATTATCGTAAATCAGGGACCGACCAAGAACTTCCTGTCCGAAGTACGCCGTAAAGGCCAGTTCGCTATGCTGAAGACCAACTGGGGCTGCGACTACGCTGATCCTTACACCTACCTGGTAGGCGGACCTTTCAGCGGAGACAACACCTATACCTTCTATTACAAGTCCGAAGATCCGGAGACGCAGGCAATCGTTGCCGAGTTCCTGGAGAAGTGCGAAGCCGCTAACGCGCTCGGCACCGAAGATATGACGGCCCGTTACGAGGCTCTGGCTGCGGCGGAAGCTGTTCTGATCGAGCACGCGCTCATCATTCCGTTCGATGTCAGCGGCGGTTACACCGCTTCTTATCTGAATCCGTTCGAAGCCGGTTACGCGCCGTATGGTGTTATCACCCTTCGTTACAAATATCAGCACATCATGGACAAGCCTCTCAACACGGAAGAATTCAACGCTGCGTATGCGCAGTGGCAGAAGGACCGCGCACAAGCTGCCGGCAACTGATATTCCGACGGAAACCGTTCCGAATCTGACCGACCTGCTTAACGCAGGATAACTGACTGACCTTTAGCGGGGGCAGCGCTCCGGTGCTGCCCCCTTCGTTTTCCGCTTTACGTCGTACTATTGTTTATACCGTACTATTGAAAGGGGCGCTGCTATATGGCCAAATATCTGATCAAGCGAGTCGCGAGGTCCTTCCTCACGCTCTTTATCGTGATTACAATCGTATTCTCTCTGCTGCGCCTCATGCCCGCCGAAGGGTACTTCAACAATTACGACAAAATGACGCCCGGTAAAATCGAGCGTGAACTGGAGCTTCTGGGTCTGAATGACCCACTTCCGACGCAGCTGGCCCGTTTCTACGGCAAACTGCTGCAGGGAGACCTCGGCGTCTCCAACCGTTATCGCGTCGGCGTCCCGATCACGGAGATCCTGCGGACCAAATTCCCGCTGTCCGTGGCATTCGGTGTTGCGTCTATGATCATTTCCCTGCTTTTCGGTATTCCGCTCGGCGCCTGGATGGCCCGCCGTAAGAATAAATGGCCGGATCATCTCGGCACGATCTTTATCGTCTTTATCGAGGCTGTTCCTTCCGCCGTCTACTATCTGTTCATTCAGATGTACGGCACGGATATTTTCGGAATCAGCATGCTCTTCTCCCGCGACAATCCTCAAAACTATGAAACTTA
>JAFTBX010000115.1 GCA_017455005.1 Lachnospiraceae bacterium
AATGTGTCCATTGAACATGTGGTCGATCGTTACGACCGGCAGCTGCGAATTCACAAGTTCCAGGATCATCGGATCCGCGAAGTCGGCGGATGCGATCACTACGCCGTCCACGCCGCGGTACAGGCAATGCTGCAGATAGGTGCCGGGCTTCTGTCCGAGGTTGCGGTTGATAAATGTGATATCGTAGCCGGCTTCCTCCGCCCGTTCACGGATCCCGTCCAACACCATAGAGAAAAACTCATGTGCCAGACCACCGTTTCTGGAATTAACGAAAAGTACGCCAATGTTATATGTCCGGTTTGTCTTGAGTGCTCTCGCGGCGGAGTTCGCCATGTAGCCCATCTCTTCGGCTCTGCGTACGATCCGCTCCCGGGTATCAGCTCCGATGTCCGGCTGCCCGTTCAGTGCTTTACTGACGGTCGCAACGGAAACGCCGCACTCTCTGGCGATATCCTTCATCGAAACCATGTGATCACCCCCTTGCCACGCCCTTTTTCGGAGCAGTGTTTCGAAAACCCACTATGTTTCGGATGAAATTTAGCTTAATCGTTTTCGTTAGTTCAAATCTAACACACGCCGGAAACATTTGCAATACTAAGTCTATAAATTTCATGTTTTTTCATTGTTTTTTGTAAATTTTGTCTAATATATTGTATTGGATTGTTTTTCTTGATCTGAGATTGACACTTTTGTGTTGCGTTTTTTTCGAAAATGTTATAGGTTTTAAGCATAATATAACTTAAACGATTTCATAAAGGAGACGGGAATGAGATACGGATATTTCGATGATAAAAACAGGGAATATGTGATCACGACTCCGCGCACACCGCTGCCATGGATCAATTATCTCGGCTGCGAGGACTTTTTTGTTTTACTGAGCAACACCGCCGGGGGCTACGCTTTTTACCGGGACGCGCGCTTGAGGCGCATCACCCGGTACCGTTACAACAACAGTCCGCTGGACTCTGACGGATTTCATATCTATATTAAGGACGGTGATTCGGTATGGAATCCAGGCTGGCAGCCGGTGCAATGTGATCCTGACGATTACAGCTGCCGCCACGGTCTGGGATATACCGTGATCGAAGCCGAAAAGGACCGTGTACATGTCAAACAGGAGCTTTTCGTTCCGATCGGAACCGACTGCCTCCTGATGCGCGTGACGCTTTCCAACCGCGGCGCTAAGCCGAAACAGCTGAAAGTATTTCCTTACACCGAATTTTGTCTCTGGGACGCGATGGAGGACAGCTCCAACTTTCAGAGAAACTTTTCCACCGGCGAAGTGGAGGTCGACGGCGCGGCCATCTATCATAAGACGGAATACCGTGAGCGCAGAAATCATTACGCCGTTTTCTGGGCAAACCGGATCCCTAACGGGTTCGACACGTCGAGAGAAGCTTTCCTGGGTGTTTACGGCAGTCCCGCGCGTCCGGAAGCCGTCTTCAGAACCGGCTGCACCGGAAGCATCGCCCACGGCTGGCAGCCGGTCGCAGCCGAGGAGTTTCATATCGCACTCGCTCCCGGCGAAGAGACTTCACTCATCTTCGGTCTCGGATATATAGAGAACCCTGCCGATGAAAAATGGGAGGCACCCGGCATCATCAATAAGACCCGCGCTAAGGAAATGATGGCACGGTTTGCGGACGGCGCCGCGTTTGATGCGGCTCTTTCCGAGCTTCGGGATTACTGGTCCTCTCTTCTCTCCGGCTTTACCGTCAGCTCCGGCGACGAAAAACTTGATCGTATGGTCAACATCTGGAACCAGTACCAGTGCATGGTCACCTTCAACATGAGCCGTTCTGCCAGTTACTTTGAAAGCGGCATGGGGCGCGGCATGGGCTTCCGTGACTCCTGTCAGGATCTCCTCGGCTTTGTCCATATCATTCCGGAACGGGCCAGGGAACGGATCCTCGATATCGCCGACACACAGTTTGAAGACGGATCTGCCTACCACCAGTACCAGCCGCTGACCAAGAAAGGAAACATGGATATCGGAAGCGGCTTCAACGACGATCCGCTCTGGCTGATTGCGGGCACAGACGCAGATCTGCGGGAAACCGGTGACTGGAGCATCCTCGATGAAATGGTCGACTTTGATAATAACTCTGAAAAGGCAGCGCCGCTCCTGGAACACCTGCGCCGAAGCTTTGCCTACACCGCGAACCACCTCGGACCGCACGGGCTGCCTCTGATCGGACGCGCCGACTGGAACGACTGTCTCAACTTAAACTGCTTTTCCGAGTCCCCGGGAGAAAGCTTTCAGACCACCGGTCCCAGTGAAGGTCCCGTGGCGGAAAGCGTCTTCATCGGCGGCATGTTCGTGAAGTATGGCAGGGCTTATGCCGGGATCTGCAAACATCTGGATCTTAAGAAGGAAGCGGAGGAAGCTCTCGCGGCTGTAGATAAAGTGGAAGCTGCCGTACTGGACGCCGGTTGGGACGGTTCTTGGTTCCGCCGCGCCTATGACGCGTTCGGGCATGTCGTCGGCGGTAATGAATGCGAAGAAGGAAAGATCTTTATCGAACCGCAGGGTATGTGCGTCATGGCAGGAATCGGCAAGGAGACCGGTCAGGCGGCCCTTGCGCTTAAAAGTGTGAAGGAGCATCTGGATACGCCTTACGGCATCGTCCTTTTGCAGCCCGCTTATACCCGCTATCATACGGAGCTCGGCGAGATCACGAGTTATCCGCCGGGATATAAGGAAAATGCAGGCATTTTCTGCCATAACAATCCCTGGATCACCTGTGCGGAAGCAACCCTCGGACACGGTGACCGCGCGTTTGAGGTCTATCGTCGCATCACGCCCGCTTATATTGAGGAGATCAGCGACATTCACCGCACCGAGCCCTACTGCTACAGCCAGATGGTCGCAGGAAAGGACGCGGCGCGCATCGGCGAAGCCAAAAACAGCTGGCTGACCGGTACTGCCGCCTGGTCTTTCGTCAGTATCAGCCAGGCGATCCTCGGGATCACGCCGGAACTTGAGGGTCTCAGGATCGATCCCTGTATTCCTTCTTCCTTAAAGGATTACACCGTCACAAGGAAGTTCCGCGGCGCCTCCTACCACATCCGGGTCGAGAACCCGAACGGCGTGGAAAAGGGCATCCGCGGGGCATGGGTCAACGGTAAACCTGTGAAAGCAACGGGAGTAAGTCCTTCTCACGCAGCATCGGCAAAGACCCCTGTCATCAGGCAAGACGGCGGTCTTCTGCTTCCGCCTGTCACGCCGGAAACAGATGTGGATGTCCGGATCCTCATGGGATAAACAACCATATAAAAACACCTTCGGTTGAAGTACAGAACAACCGAAGGTGTTTCTTTTTTTATCAGAGTTTCATGTCACCCGGCTTGACCCAGCCGATCTTCATAAGGCACATGTTGATCAGGGGACAGATGACCGCGGGAAGGACGATGGAGATGAGCAGCAGGCCGAGCCAGTCAAACCCGGTGATCGCCGCTTTGGCGCCGGACGCCACATCGTTGACCCATCCCGTATAGACGCCGATCTGGCCGACAAAGCCGCAGGTACCCATGCCGGAGGATACCGGCGCGCCGTTCATCTGCAGGCGGAAGACACAGGTCGCAAGCGGTCCCGTGATCGCGGACGTCAGGATCGGTGCGATCCAGATGCGTGGGTTGCGGACGATATTGCCCATCTGCAGCATGGATGTGCCGATGCCCTGTGATACCAGGCCGCCCCAGCCGTTTTCACGGAAGGACATAACCGCAAATCCGACCATCTGTGCGGAACAGCCCGCAACCGCTGCACCGCCCGCAAGTCCCACAAGACCGAGCGCCGCGCAGATCGCCGCGGAGGAGATCGGAAGTGTCAGTGCCACGCCGACAAGTACCGATACCAGGATACCCATCAGGAAAGGCTGCAGTTCCGTTGCCCACATGATCAGCGCGCCCATCTTCATTGCGGCGCGTCCGATCGCCGGCGCCCACCAGGCCGAAAGGGCAATGCCGACCGCAATCGTTACGAGCGGCGTAACGAGGATGTCGACCTTCGTTTCCTTGGAGACTGCCTTGCCGACCTCTGCCGCGATGATCGCGATAAAGAGGACCGCGAGCGGTCCGCCTGCCCCGCCGAGAGCATTGGAAGCAAAGCCGACCGTGATCATGGAGAAAAGGACCAGCGGCGGACAATGGAGCGCATAGCCGATCGCCACAGCCATCGCCGGTCCGCTCATGGCGGACGCCAGGCCACCGACTGTGTAATCAATACCGCTGACCGTTGCGACAGGCTGCGTCAGAAAGCTGATGTGAAACTGTGTGCCGATCGTGTTGATGATCGTACCGATCAGAAGTGAGCAGAAAAGGCCCTGCGCCATCGCGCCGAGGGCATCGATCAGATACCGTTTGACGGAGATCTCAATGTCTTTTTTCTTCAAAAATGCCTTAAAGCTTTCCATGCGGTTTACCGTTCCTTTCCTCGTACTTTTCACGAACCGGTCCAACCGCTAAACGCTATCGTGGCATCCTGTTCTTTGTTAAAAATTTATCAATACCCTTTTATAAAAAAACCGCCATAGGTATGACGGTTTTTTTGTTTTTCATATACTATTGCAAAACCCGGCCGATGTCAAGAACTTTTTACTGCTCAGCGTAGGTATCGAAGTAACCCTGGATAAATACGACCGGGGTACCCTTGTCTCCGGAACCGGAGGTCAGGTCGCTTAAAGAACCCAGCAGATCGGTCAGCTGACGCGGTGTGGTTCCCTCGGAAGCCATGTTGCCCACCAGGCTGCCCTGCTTCTTGCGGATCGCATCCTTCATCGCCTCTGCGAGCTCCTCGCCCTTCAGATCGCTGAAATCGTTATCCGCGAGATACTTCAGCTTCAGCTCATTCGGCGTGCCGCTGAGTCTCTCGGTAAATGCCGGGCTGACGACCGGATCAGCCAGCTCCCAGATCTTTCCGACCGGATCCTTGAAAGCGCCGTCGCCGTAGATCATGCAGTTCATCTCTACACCGGTCGCATCCTTGATGCTCTTCTGCAGCGCATCAACAAAGGTCTGGCAGTCTCTCGGGAACAGCTTAACGGTGTCCTCGGTCGCCTTGTTGGAACCGTAGAGGCCATACTTCTCGTTATAACCGCTGCCGTTTACAGGCGCGTTCATGATGTCAGCCATCGTGAGCACCTTCTCGGCGCCGGCCTTGAGAAGTCTTCTTCTGGAACGCTCTCTGGTATGGATGTCACAGCAAAGGACGTTCTTGGTATACTTCAGGATCGCGCGGCAGTCGTTTGCGAAGATGAACTCGATCTCGCAGTCTTCATCATGGAACAGTTCCCTGTAGTACTCGATGTAGTCGACGCCGGTGAACTGATGCTTGACATATCCGAACAGATCCCTGTACTGCTTCTCGTCGAGAACGTCAGAGTACGGATTCACGCCCTTCTCATCGAGCAGATCCTCATCAAAGAGATGGTTGCCGACCTCATCGGACGGATAGCTCATCAGCATATAGACCTTCTTGAAGGCCTTCGCAAAGCCTCTGAGGCAGATCGCGATACGATTGCGGCTCATGATCGGGAAGATAATACCGATGGTGTCTGTTCCGAACTTCGCCTTTGCGTCCGCAGCGATGTCATCGATGGAGACATAGTTGCCCTGAACACGTGCCACGACGGACTCGGTAACGGCAACAACATCCTTCTCATGGAAGGTAAGTCCCTGCTCTTTGCCCATCTCAACGATGGAATTCGTGACGACCTTTATCAGGTCCTCGCCCTGCTTTACGATCGGAAGTCTGACGCCTCTTGAAACCGTTCCAACTGTTCTCATTTTCATACCTCTCTGATGATCATAAACATAAGCCCGCCCTGCCCGAAGCGTCTTCTGCTGTCAGGCTGTGCCGCTCAAAATTGACATGGAAATAATACGCTGCATATTACAGCCGTAATATTATAGCAGATTCTTTCTTCAAAATAAATAATTTTTAGTAATTTGCCTCACTAATCTCAAACCAGCCCTGGGAAGCATTGCAGACCGGACATTTTTCGGGTGCTTTCGTACCGACGACCACATGGCCGCACGCGCGGCATTCCCAGATCTTGACTTCGCTCTTTTCAAAGACCTCGTTCATCTCAATGTTGTGAAGGAGAGCACGGAAACGCTCCTCATGACGCTTTTCGATTGCCGCGACCCTGCGGAACTTAGCGGCAAGCTCGGCAAAGCCTTCCTCTTCCGCTGTTTTCGCAAAGCCCTCATACATATCAGTCCACTCGTAGTTTTCTCCCTCAGCGGCATCTGTAAGGTTTTCCGTCGTTGTGCCCATGCCGGCCAGCTCTTTGAACCATATCTTCGCGTGGACCCGCTCATTCTCCGCCGTCTTCAAAAACAGTGCCGCGATCTGCTCAAAGCCCTCGCTCTGGGCTACACCGGCAAAATAGGTATACTTGTTTCTTGCCTGTGACTCTCCTGCAAATGCTGCCTGCAGGTTCTTTTCTGTCTGTGTTCCGCTGTATTTGTTCTCTCTTGCTGCCATAAACTGCCTCCTTCTTAAACATCTGGCGTTTCCCAAAAAAATCACGAGCATAAAATCTACTATGATATGCTCACATACATAATAGATTATACCATGTTCAAAGCATCAGAGGAACTTTAAACACGGATTCAGAATCGGAAGACGATACCCACGATCACCGCGATAAGCAGCCAGATCGCCGGATGGTACTTCTGCAGCCGCTTCACCTGAAGCAAAGCAAACACAACGGCGCAGAGGATCATCGTCTTGGGGATCGGGATGTAGACCCCGTCCGTCAGACGGAAGAGGGATACCGCGCAGACCCGGTATACGCTGACCGCGATGATTGCCCAGACCGCCGGACGGATCGCGGAAAACGCGCCGACGACGTATTTGTTTTCATTGAAGTTCTCCAGGAACTTCGCGATCAGGCAGATGATGATAATACTCGGGATGACCAGTCCCGCAGTGGAAACAACGCCTCCGAAAAAGCCGAGGGTCTTGTAGCCGGCATAGGTCGCCATATTGAGTCCCAGCGGTCCGGGCGTGGATTCGCTGACCGCGATCATGTTGGTCAGGTCTTCCATCGTGTACCAGTCGTACTTTTCCGTCAGCTCCATCAGGTAAGGAAGCGTCGCCGGACCGCCGCCGACCGCCACCGCGCCGATCTTCATGAACTCCAGGAAGACAAGCATCCATGTATTCATTATGCATTGCCTCCTTTCCGTTCATCGCCGCCGGCATTGCCCGCTCCGCCGTCACCGGATCCGGCAGCCTCCTTTGCAGCTGTCATTTTACCGTCATGCAGGGCTACATGCCAGATGATGCCGAAAACAGCCGCAAAGATCACGATGACAAGCGTCGTGACATTGAAGAAAAACGCCGCGATCAGCGCCGGGATCGCCACAGCGACCGCGAATTTACTCTTCAGGGACTTCTTTCCCATCGTAAGGACCGTATTCAACATCAGGGCGCAGACAACACCGCGGATACCCATGATCGCATGCTGCACCCAGACATTGTCGATGACGGACTGCAGTGCCGCGGCGACCAGCGTGATGATGACGAGGGACGGTGTGACCATGCCGATGGTCGCAACGATACCGCCGGGAACACCCGCCTTTTTATAGCCGACATACGTCGCAGTGTTGATCGCGATGATGCCGGGCGTACATTGTCCGATCGCGTAAATATCCAAAAGCTCCGGCTCATCAAGCCAGTGATACTTCTGAACCAGCTCAAACTTCAGCATCGGAAGCTGCGCAAGGCCTCCTCCGAACGTCAGTCCGCCGATTCTGAAAAACGCGCAGAATAACTGCCAGTAGATCTCCATAGTAACTTATCTCCAAAAAAATATATGCATGTTTGCATGCGCCTGGTCTTCATCAGCCCGTGGCTCATCATATCATACCACAGGCAAATATCCAGCAGCGAACTTTTTTTGTTTTGTTTCAATTTGGCATAAAACGCCCAACGGAACCGAAAGCAAATCTGCCGGCTGCGTAAACTTCTGCTTAGCAAACGAAGGCGTATATGGTAAGATATAGCAGTCGGGTGCGTCAGATTACCGTCCGTGCCCATACAGATGCCATCCTGACACATCATTTTCATTTCGAGAGGTTTACATAATCATGTTGCGAAACCACCTTTCCAATCATCCGGAAAACCTGCATGCCGTCCGCCTGCGTCTCTTCTCCCCCGCTTTGCTCATGATTGCTCTGAGCTTAGTGCTTTCCGCATGTTCGGGCAATGCTGCCGGCACCGTCAGCGAAAGCTCAACCGCTGAAACAACGGCAGAAACCAATGCAGAGACAGAACCCGAAACCACCGGGGAAGAATCCGCAGCCGCAGAAGACGAAGGTTCTGCTGCAGTTGAGACAGAAGCAGCCGTCACTGCAGGCTTCTGGGATCTTCCGGAGCGGGAGGACGTCCCGCCGGAGGAAGGTCTCGTCCGCAGCCCCATCACCAACGAATGGATCCCGGCGGAACTTGCGGAAAAGCGCCCGCTTGCCGTTATGTATCCGACTGACAAAAAGGCACAGCCGCAGTACGGCCTTGACCGCGTCGAGGTCTTTTACGAGATCATGGAGGAAGGCTCCATGAGCAGGCAGATGGGCATCCTCCTCGACTGGGAGGACTTAGGGCGCATCGGAAACCTCCGGAGCATCCGCGACTATTTCATCTATGAAGCTCTCGAATGGGACTCGATCATCGTCCACTTCGGCGGCCCCGAGGTCTTCGTCAAGCCGATGCTGACCCGCCCGGACGTTGACAACATCAACGGCGTCGACGGCGCCATGGGCCCGTCCTATGGCGCGTTCTACCGCGTGCCCGCGAACACCAACTCCGTTCACAAGGCCTATACCGACGGCGCACATATCACGGCAGCGATCGAAAAGGCCGGATTTGAAAGAAATTACCGCGCAGAATACTATGATCCCGATCGCTGGCATTTCGCGCCCGAGGATACCCCGATGGATCTCTCCTCCCATCCCGGCGCGATGCCCGCAAAGCATCTTGACATGGCAGGCTGCTACCCCATCACAAAGAGTGAGCTCAGCTACAACGAGGAAGACGGGCTGTATTACCGCAGCATTTACAGCGAGCCGCAGTGCGACGCCGTGACCGGCGAACAGCTTTCCTTCAGCAACATTCTCATAAAGAGCGAAACTTCCGGCAGCCGCGGCGCGGGATATCTCTATTTCCATTCCCTGGACGGCGGTCACGAAGCCTGGTACCTGACCGGCGGGCACATGATTCACGGCACCTGGCTCAAGACCAACGAATACGAGACCACCCGCTTTTTTGACGATAACGGCGAAGAGATCCGCTTAAACACAGGCCGTACCATGGTCTATATCGCGCGGACCGGGCAGGACTCATTTAAAGTCGACGGGAACCAGATCGACCTTTGACGGGCAGCCTTGCCGGCGTGACATTTTCCGTCAGCGGACGTATAGATATTGAACATGAAAAACCCAAGAAAACTATTTCTCATTTTTATAAGTATGTGATATATTTAACTGTAGCGGATTTTTCCTGAAATGAATTAAGGAGGATTAACGAATGAAAAAATACGTATACCTTTTCACAGAAGGCAACGCCGATATGCGCAACCTTCTCGGAGGTAAAGGTGCCAACCTTGCGGAGATGACCAACCTCGGTCTTCCGGTTCCGCAGGGATTCACTATCTCAACTGAAGCCTGCACTCAGTACTACGATGATGGACGTCAGATCAACGACGATATCATGCAGGAGATCATGGACAATGTCCGTAAGATGGAAGAGATCAACGGCAAGAAGTTCGGTGACAAGGTCAATCCGCTGCTTGTTTCCGTTCGTTCCGGTGCGCGTGCTTCCATGCCCGGTATGATGGATACGATCCTGAACCTCGGTCTGAACGACGAAGTCGTCGAGGCCATGATCAAGGGTAATCCGGATCCCAAGTTCGAGCGTTTCGTATATGACTCTTACCGCCGCTTCATCCAGATGTTCTCAGACGTCGTCATGGAAGTCGGCAAGAAGTATTTCGAGCAGCTGATCGACAAGATGAAGGCAGAAAAGGGCGTAGTCTACGACGTAGACCTGACCGCTGCCGACCTCAAGAACCTTGCCGAGCAGTTCAAGGCAGAGTATAAAAAGCAGATCGGTGAGGACTTCCCGTCTGATCCGGTCGTACAGCTGAAGGAGTCCATCAAGGCAGTCTTCCGTTCCTGGGACAACCCGAGAGCGAACGTCTACCGTCGTGACAACGATATCCCGTATTCCTGGGGTACCGCAGTCAACGTCATGCCGATGGTCTTCGGTAACCTTAATGATAACTCCGGTACCGGCGTTGCGTTCACCCGTGACCCCGCAACCGGCGAGAAGAAGCTGATGGGCGAGTTCCTTACCAACGCACAGGGCGAGGACGTCGTCGCAGGTATCCGTACCCCGATGC
>JAFTBX010000116.1 GCA_017455005.1 Lachnospiraceae bacterium
TCAGTGCGCCTGAGGCCGCATCCGCCGCAAGTTCGTTCGGAATATCCTCCCAGGTGGGCTTGATCAGGAAGCTTCCCGCCTGGATCGGCTTGAAATACTGCTTCCAGTTATCCCGCCAGTCCGTATCCTCAGTCTCTCCGATCTCGATCCGTCCCTCGCCGATATCCGTATAGGCTCTCATATCCTCCAGCTCTTCCCTGACTGCGCCGAGGAGCTCATTGATTTCCTCTTCCGACCAGATCCGGTCCGCGATCGTGTAGGAGTTGTCTTCTCCGGCAGCATTGACACCGGCCTCCTGGGCAGGCTGGCCTGTCTGCTCCGCGGCGTCGCCTTCTTCCGGGAGATGCAGGAAAAAGCTCACGCGGCTCGTGCCGTCATCTTCGGGCAGTTCCGGCAGGATGTCGATAAACATGCCTTTTGTATCTGCCTCGGAAAGGGGAACATTGTCCTCGATCTGCACACCCTCGACGCCATGCTCGTTGAGCATCATGCTGACGAGGTCTTCCGCCTCCACGGTCGTATGTATCGTATATTTTCTCCATTTCATATCTGGGTCTTTCCTCCGGACAAATGATTTTTTCTGATCATGTTGTTCACATTTGCTAAATGCTGCGTGTTGATTTTTTCTTCCATGACGCGCACATTTGTGATACCATTAATGACAGTGATAAGTATAAGTTAGAAATCTCTTTTATGCAAGGAGGCCCGTTTTGAAGCACGAGAGTACGGCAGAAAAGATCCTGATGGCAGGTAAAAACTTCATTTACCATTTCCTGGAGTATCTCCAGTTCTTCGTCGCGCTGACGATCATCGTCGCGATCGTGATCACGCTTCTGACGATCCCGCAGCAGCTCGGCATGCTGACCGACGTCGGCTCCGAGAGCCTGATCGCGTTTCTGGAGTACGTCATCAACGTCATCATCAGTATCGAGCTGATCGCCGTCCTGATGCATCAGACCCTCGATTCCATCGTTGAGATCCTTTCCCTTGCCATTACGAGGGAACTGATCCTCCAGCATCTGCATACCTACGAGTTTTTGATCGGCGTCCTTGCAGTCGCGGTGCTCTTTGCGATCCGCAAGTTCCTCTTCATCACGAAGAAAGACAAACCGCGTTCATCCGCGGAAGATATGGCTGTCTCGATCGACGAGGAAGATACCCGCAGGGATGTGCCCGAAATAGTGTCAGCGGATAAAACAAATTGATCTCTGCGCGGCGCGGTACCCTTTGAGTCCGCCATTAAGAGATTAAACGTAATACAGCAAGTAAAAGAGCTTCGCACCCGGTTGATCCGATGCGAAGCTCTTATTAATTCGTATATTCAATTCTTAAAACTCGTTGGTGCCCTCAAGCAGCACGTTATCGTTCGGCTCAAAGACTACATGGCGGTACGCGTCCACATCCATCAGTACGCCTGTCCAGTCAGAATGGATATCTCCGTTCTGCTTGATCAGGATATCGTAGAGGATCGCGTAGGTCACGCCGTCGTCGCCCTCTTCGATGATCGTGGAGTACGGAAGTGTCTTGTGATAGGTCAGGTGCAGGCCCTTGTACGCAAAATGGAATCCGTTGCGCATGCGGCATCCGTCGAGGCCCATGTAGGTGAAGTGTGACTTCAGGTCCTGAAGGATCGGATCGTTCTCCTGCTCGTAAAGGTTCTCCGGGGTCGTCTCCGTATAGTCATAACGGAACTGGATCGGGATGTTCCACTTTACGAAACGGTCAGCATACTCGTAGATCTTATCCTTCGGATAGTTCTTGTAAAGGACGCAGTTGACTCTCTTTTTGGTCGGGATACGCGCGATCACCTCATCCGGAGACTCTTCGACATACTTCTTCATATGTCTGCTGATGTTAATGCAGGTGATCTTGTCCTTATTGCGCTCACAGAACGCAATCATATCATCCGCGCTGTACTCGTTCTGCACCGGGAAGGTCGTGTTAATAAACAGCCGGTGCGTGGTCGGGATACAGTCCATCATCTTCTGCAGAGATTCCAGGTTTGCCATGGGCTCGCCGCCGGTAAATACAAAATCGCAGTAGGGCGTGATCTCATCCATGACCTTGATGCTCTCGCAGATCTTCTCCAGCGAGAATCCCGTCATGTCGCCGTACTCTTCCTTGTTGATGCAGAATGGGCAATGATTGTTGCAGTCATACGGTACAAATACCGTGACGGTTGCGCCGCCTTCTCTTGTTTTGTAAGGATACTGTGCCAATTCTTTTACCTCTTCTTCATAAATATTCCGGGCTGCAGGCCCTTTCGCCCCGTTCATCCGGAGCCCCGCGCCGTATTAGATTGTAACATAAAAAACAGGAATGAAAAGGATAGTTTTTTTATTAACGGCTTTTTTTAGATACATTTTAGAAATTAAGACAAAAAACCGGCGCAGCGGAATGATATCGTTCCTCTCTGCGCCGGTTTTCGGTTTCATTATTCAGGATCCGCTTACAGCTGCGGGCCTGCTGCCACGAGTGCCTTGCCGGCCTCGTTGGTCTCA
>JAFTBX010000117.1 GCA_017455005.1 Lachnospiraceae bacterium
CTCTCGTAGCTGTTCTGCGCTTCCGCGGAAATGACCAGCTTCTTATCCCGGATCTCTCTGGCGCTCTGATTTAAGTCGCGGGCATAATCGCTGATGCGCTCCCAGTCGCCGATCGAATGCAGCATCTTCGCGATCCTTCGCTTATCCTTCTGGTTGTTTTTGCTTCCGGACAGCCGATCCAGGAGATCCTGCCCTGAAAGCCCGTCTCCTCCTTAAGCGCCTTCAGCACAGCCGCTGCAGCGAAGGTGCTGGCGGCGATCCAGTTGTGCCCGCAGGCGTGTCCGTTCTCCGTACCGTCAGGTCCGTAGCCGGGGAGCGCATCATATTCCGCCAGAAAGGCGACCGTAGGTCCGCCGGCATTGCCGAAGTCAGCCCTGAACGCCGTAGGCAGTCCCAGATATCCCCGGGTGACCTCAAAACCGGCCTTTTCCGCCTCATCCGCGAGGAATGCGCTGCAGTAAAACTCGCTGTCTCCGAGCTCGGGATGCCGGAACACCTCCGTACTGATCCGCTCCGCGGTCTCTGCGATGCCGTCCTCCAGCTGAAATAATCTCTTTGTATCGATATCGTTCTCCGTTGTCTTCATGATCTCCACATCCGTGTCTGTATATTGACTCATCCGCGCTTCCGTTTTCTTTCCCATAAAAAGACCCGGGCGCTTCATTGAGCTCCCGGGCATATGGCTGCAGTATAGAAATTCAAATCAGCTCCGAATCTGTCACTCCTTATGAAGGTCTGCCTGCACGGCAAACACCCCAGCCGTATTTCATGCCCGGGAGTGACGCATTCGACGCACTTTCTCATGTAATTGCTTTAATGCGCTGATTTTCAATAGACTCAATAACCTTTCATAAGTTTTTTGAATAATTGCGTCTATTCTATCGCTCTTTCCTTCATCTGTCAAATGCTTTTTTCAGTATTCAGCTTTATTCTCCGTGATGGCGGCGGCAGCCATCGTCACCCTCCTGATGACCGCAGTCCAGGCCTTCTCCATGATGGTGGCCGCATTCATGTCCTTCTCCGTGATGCTGGCCGCAGTCGTGACCCTCTCCGTGATGGTGGTCATGGTGGTCGCAGTTGGCGTCGGGATCATATACCAGCGCTCCTTCGGCAAGAGCTGATGCAGCGGCATCCGCAGATCCCTGAACGCCTGCGTAGAGCCTGATCCCTGCGTCAGCAAGCGCCATCCGGGCACCCATTCCGATGCCTCCGCAGATCAGCGCGTCCGCTTTTACGGCCTGCAGGAAGCCTGCAAGCGCTCCGTGTCCGCTTCCGTCGGTATCAACGATCTGCTCATTCACGATCTTTCCGTCTTCTATATCGTACAGTTTGAACTGTTCGGTATGGCCGAAGTGCTGGAAGACCTCTCCGTTTTCATATGTGACTGCAATTCTCATGGTATCCGTTCCTTTCTCAATGATCTCCTGACCGATCCCGACCGGTTCGTATTCGCAGTGTCCGCCTGTGATCAGCAGCCTTTTTCCGTTCACAAGGGCATCCGCGACCTTTTTTCTTGCATTGTCATAAATAGCCGTGACGGTGGTGCGGGCAATGTTCATTCTGGCCGCGCAGGCTTCCTGGGTAAGTCCTTCGTTATCCAGCAGTCTCAACGCCTCATATTCGTCGACGGTCATACGGACGTTTTCTGCGGCTGTGATGTCGTCCGGCGAGAAGCTGCGA